>NZ_RAWD01000059.1:0-33973 GCF_003612065.1 Corallococcus sp. CA047B | reverse complement strand
TATGCGATCGTCGGCAGCGTCAGATGGGTATAAGAGACAGCCGTGGGGGTGCTGGGGACGGTGGGTTGCACGGGCGAGGAAGACCCGCAGGAGCCCGCGGGCACGTGTCAGACGGCCTGGCAGCATGACTACCAGGGCGGGACCTCCAGCGCGGACGAGGCGCTGTCCATCTGGGCCGGCAGCTCCGGTGCCGTCTACCTCGCGGGCTATGAGCGGGGAAACCTGGGGCAGACCAACATCGAACCCTCGGGTGACTCGCGGGCGGTGGTGCTGCGCTTCCTGCCCAATGGAACGCTTGAGCGCACGGAGGTCACCGACACGGGCGGGACGGACGTCGCCGAGCACATCGTCGGCAACGAGACCCAGGAGCTGCTGACGGTGGTGGGCCGCACCACGGGCGCGCTGGAGAACTCCACCAACCGGGGACAGTTCGACCTCTTCGTGACCCAGTTGGATGGCAAGGGGAACAAGAGGCGGACCGTGCAGCAGGGCGACGCGCGACCGCAGCACCCGCTGAAGGTCGCCGTCCACCCCAACGGCAGCGTGTTCGTCGCGGGGTTCGAGGACCTGTACGTCGAGAACCGCGTGGTGCTGGACTCGGAGAATGGCTTCGTCACCCGCATCAACCGCGACGGCAATGGCTTCGCGTCCAGCGCGGCCTGGAAGTTCGCCTCCACCGTGGAGTCCAACCCGGACCGGCTGACGGGCTTCACCGCCAGCCCCAGCGGGGATGCCCTGTTCGCCTCCGGCTTCAAGTTCTTCGCGGACGCAGAGGGGCCCGGCGGCGCCTACGTCCGGCGCATCGACCCGGCGAACGGCAACCTCCTCTGGACCAGCGTCATCGCGCCCGTGGCCACCGAAGCAGACGAGCTGCTGCTGACGCCCGACAACCAGCTCTTCCTGGCGGGATCCAGCCAGATGCCCCTGGAGCCCGGCGTCCCCGTCGTGGGGGAGGTGGACGTCTTCCTCGCGCTGCTCAACCCCAGCGACGGCCAGGTCCAGTGGATCCGGCAGGTGGGCACGCAGGGCAGCGAGCTGATCACCGCGCTGGCCCGCGCCCCCAATGGCGACCTCTACGTCGCGGGCTCCACCCAGGGCAGCTTCCCCGGCTTCAACAACCAGGGCGCCCGGGACCTGTTCGTGCTGCGCTTCAGCGCGGACGGGCGCCTGCGGGGAACGTGGCAGCGCGGCACCTCCGGGAATGATCAGGCGACGGCCCTGTGGGTGGACCCGTGCGGCAGGGTGTTCCTCGCCGGCCACACCGAGGGCGCGCTCGTCCCCGGCAGCCAGCACCAGGGCAGCCGCGACATGTTCCTGCTCAAGGTCGACGTCCCCCAGCCCCCCCAGTCCCCTCCGCTCTAGCGCCCCTTGCGACAAAGGAAGATCCGAATGTTCAAGCACTGGTCGCGCGCGCTGCTCGCCGCGGGAACCCTCCTGGGGATGGGCTGTCAGCCGCCCGGAACGGTGGACGCGGAGTCCACCGCCCCCGCCCCCTTCTCCGAACGGGGAGGCATTGGCATCCTCTCCCATGAGCAGGAGTTGACGACCCTGTCGCCCCAGACGGTCGATGCGCGCAAGTCCGTGGCGGTGACGGAGGTCTCCATCCTCGCCCCCTTCACGCTCTCCAGCGTGCTCCAGCAGTTGGTCACCCAGAACGGAGGCTCCGGGCTCAACGCCACCCAGCTCTTCCGCCAGCTCTGGGACACGCAGAACCCCTCCCCCGGGCAGCCGGACCTCCAGCCGGGGGCGCACTGCAACGACAACGGGGGCTTCCTCAACGGCTTCCCGTATGGCTGCCGCACCCAGGAGGGCGCCCAGGCGGCGGCCAACAGCCCCACGAACATCCATTCCTACTCCGCCATCGGGTTGTACAACCGGTTCGACCTGGCGCCCGCCTCCGGGGCCCACTGCGGTGAGTACCGGGTCGTCTTCGGCAAGACGTCCGGGGGCGCGGGCCGGGCGTTCCTCATCCTGGAGGCCTCGCTGCCCAACCCCCGTCCGGACCTGGGCCTTGACGGCTGCCGCCCCGTGCAGTCCTTCTGGCGCGACCTGAGCGCGAAGAACGTCGCGGACCGGGCCACCGCCCTGCGCGACTTCTACTTCACGGGCCTGCCCGGCTTCTCGCCGGTGTTCCACATCAACAACTACGGCCTCAACCCGGAGGGCACCGGCCAGGTGCGCTTCAACGTCTTCATCGAGCCCTTGTGGGTGCTGAAGGAGTTCAAGCTCCAGCGGCAGTGCCCGGGCGGGGTGTGCACCCTCAAGTTCGCCCCGGTGACGGTCAAGACCAACCCGTTCGGGGAGCTGTTCAACCCGGCCTCCACGCACCCGCTGGCCGCCAGCTTCCGCGCGCACTTCGTCAACCAGGTGCCCGCGCTGGCCACCGACAACCTCAACACCTTCAACTACGCGGTGCCGGATCAATTCAACGCCGTCCAGGGGGACTCCAGCACCTTCGATGCCATGGACGAGTACAGCCTGCGCTTCGGCTCGGGGCCCAGCGCCTTCCGCAACAGCATCCAGGCGCGGCTGGATTTGATTGGCAGCGACCTGACGCCCACGCAGATCGTCGCCCGCGCGCAGGCGCTCTCCTGCAGCGGCTGTCACCAGCGCAGCGACAGCGTGGACGTGGGCACCCTGCCGGATGGCAGCACGATGCGCTTCCCCAGCGCCGCGGGCTTCATCCACAACCTGGAGTTCACCGAGCCCGGGCCGGACGGCAACCGCTTCTTCCTCTCCAGCGCGCTCACCCAGACCTTCATCCCGTTCCGCAAGCAGGTGATGGAGGGCTTCCTCAACGCGGAGCATCCGCTCACGCCGCCCTCGCGCTTCAACCTGTCCGGCACGGCGTCGGACGGCCGCTTCGCCTACTGGGTGGAGCGTCGCTCGGGCGGCGTGGTGATGCGGGCGTCGCTCGACAGCGGCGGCGAGCAGCTCATGGCCTTCAACCGGACCGACCCGGTCGCCATCGCCACTGACGGCACCCACCTGTATTGGACGGAAGCCGCGGGCTCCATCCTCAAGCTCCCCGTGGCCACGCCGCTCGCCACGCCCACCGTGCTGGCCACCGGCATCGCCGGCCTGGGCGGCATCGCCACCGATGGGACGACCCTGTTCTGGACGGAAGGCGGCGCCCTCCGGAAGATGTCCAACCAGGGCGGCACCCGCTCCGACGTCGTCACCGCGCGCTCCAACGTCACGGGCCGCCTCACGGTGGATGGCACCCACGTCTACTGGCAGGAGGGGGATGCCATCCGCAAGGTTGCCAAGGGCGGAGGCACCGTCTCCACGCTGCTCACGCGGGCCTCCATCACGGGCCTGGCCAGTGACGGCGCCCAGGTGTGGCTGGCGGAAGATGGGATGCCGGGACGCATCCTCCGGGTGCCCGTGGGCGGGGGCACCGTGGTGCAGGCCTTCACGCCGACGTTCAACCTCA
Source organism: Corallococcus sp. CA047B (assembly GCF_003612065.1). Taxonomy (NCBI): domain Bacteria; kingdom Pseudomonadati; phylum Myxococcota; class Myxococcia; order Myxococcales; family Myxococcaceae; genus Corallococcus; species Corallococcus sp. CA047B. The sequence goes on along the minus strand of NZ_RAWD01000059.1, from coordinate 30,537 downwards.
CCAGCGTGGCGGTGGGCGGGGACCACGTCGTGTGGACCGAGAACCGCAGCCCCGGAACCGTGATGGCGAAGACGAAGTAGCGGCCCCCTGCCCCACGGAGCCACCCCATGCGAAGCCCCCGCCTTGCCCAGGTCCTGAAGCTTCTCGTGGTGGGCCTGCTGCCGTCCTTCGCCCAGGCGCAGGATGTCCAGCAGGCCCGGTGCAACAGCGACGCCCTGACGCCCGAGCAGGCCATCGCGCGCTCCGAGTGGGCCCGGCGGTGCGGACTGTTGCGCAACACCTGGGGCGCGAACGCGTGGGTCGCCTCGACCGCGGCCTTCGACACCTCCTTCGCGTGGGCGAAGGAGTACCGCGAGTCCGACACGAGCCACGCGTACACGGGCAACACGCATCACTACAACGTGAACTACTACTACGCGCGCTCGCTCTATGAAGCGACGCCGATGTTCACCGTGTTCCAGGAGACCAGCGGCAGCACCGCGGGCTACTGGAAGTGGTCCCACACGTCGCCGCTCGCGCGGCCGCTCTTCCCCACCTTTGAAAGCATCAACGTCGCGGGCAGCGGCACGCAGTTGTATCCGCACCCCACCAACACGAATGACTGTCGCCTCTTCAGCACCCCGACGGGCACCTCGCCGTGGGTGACCCTCACCCGGTACACCGTCTGTGATGACGGGCCTGTCTATTCGATGAATGCGCAGGGGGGCGGCACCGCGGGCGAAGAGATCATCCGGGAGGGCTGCTACACGGTCACGGAGACGGTGGAGAAGCCCTTCTACGTGGTGGCCTACTGCGAGGCGGGCTGCCACCCGGGGGACCAGTTGCTGGGTTCCAGCACCGGCGAGGCGGCCCTGGGGGAGAACCCACCGCGGCGGATCAACCCCGTGTCCAGCGACACCCCGGACCCCGGCGACGGCGAGCACGTCGTCTACGAACTCACCACGGAGTCCGGCGACCTGCTGCGGGTGCCCGCCGGGCATCCCGTCCTCACGAGCGAAGGACGTCGGGTGAAGGCGGAGTCGCTGCTGCTCGGGGATGCATTGCTGCGCAGGGGCGGAACCCCGGACCGCATCGTGACGGTGAAACAGACGCTGTATTTCGCCAAGGTCCATGACGTCCGGCCCATGTCACACGACGCGGTGTCGGATCTGCTGCTCACCGAGGGCTATCGGGTGGGTCCGGCCCGCGTCCAGAAAGAGAACGCGGAGCAGCTCAACCGGGCCCTGCGCCAGCAAGCCATCCCGGCGGAAGTGCTGCCGGAGTAGTCCTCCCGCGCCCCCTGGGGAGGTTCGGGCGGCGCCCATCGGATCCCGTCCGGCGGGCACCGCCGCGGTCTGCTGAATCAAGAGGGGGCGGCAGTCTGTCCAAGAAATCCGAAGGGGAATTCCATGTCCAAGTCTGTCTTCAGAATCGTCCTGGGAGGCGCGGCCGCCATCGCGCTGTTTCCCACCGTGGCAGGCGCGCAGACCAATCAGGAGTGGCGCTGCAACATCGACAGCCTGATTCCCAGCCAGGCCATCGTCCGAGCCGAATGGGCGCGCAAGTGCGGCCTGCTCAACAACCTGGTCCCCGCCGGCCCTTCGGCCTGGGTGCCTTCCACCACCACCTTCGATGTCACCTTCACGCCGGCGAAGGAATACGTCGAAAGCAATACCAGCCGGGCGTACACGGGCAACTCGCAGGGCTACAAGGTGAACTACTACTACGCGATCGCGATGTATGACGCGACGCCCATCCTCAAGGTGGAGGCGGAGGCCACGGGTCCCACCACGGGGTTCTTCAAGTGGAATCCCGCCCCCACGACGGTCTTCCGCGCGCGGCCCCTCTACCCGACGTTCGAGACGTCGCTGCCCGCGGGCTCCGGGACGCCGCTCTATCCGCACCCCACCGACACCACCGACTGCCGCTTCTACCGGGACACCAACGGGGACGCCAAGGGCGACACGCTGTACACGGGCACGTCCTTCTACGTGGTGGCCAACTGCGAATCGAGCTGCTACGCGCCGGACCAGGAGCTGCTGTTCAGCAATGGCTCGGTGCCCATCTCCAAGGCCGTCCGGGAGCAGCAGGTGGACATCATCACCCTGACGCCGGACGCCACGCTCGACAACGTGCAACTCCAGACGAACCACGTCTACAGCTACACGTCGGAGACGCGGGACAGCGAGCACCTGCTCTACACCATCACCACCGAGCACGGCGGCAAGCTGCGGCTGACCAACGAGCACCCGGTGGTCAACAGCGAGGGCCGGATGGTCCGCGCGGCGGACCTGAAGGTGGATGACGAGCTGCTGCGCCAGGACGGCACGCGCGAGCGCGTCGTGAGCGTGGAGAAGACGACGCACTTCGGGAAGGTCTACAACCTGCGGCCTATCACGCGCGACCAGGTGACCAACGTGCTGGTGGCCCAGGGCTTCCTGGTGGGTTCGGCCCGCTACCAGAACGAGGACGTCGGGTTCATGAACCGCATCATCCTGCAGCGCTCCGTTCCGGAGGAGCTGCTTCCCCAGTAGGGAAGACCCTCTTTGTCTTGACGCTCAGCGCCCGGGGCCGGCAGCGGTCCCGGGCGTTTGTCTGATATGGGAAGGGGCAAGGCCATGAAGGCCGGGGGTGCCACGTGCTGGGACGCGACACGAGCCACAGGCCCATCGCCCGCCCACGTCTGGGAATGGCCCTGGGTTTCCTCTTCGGAGTGCTCGGATGGGGCTGCACGCCTTCACCGTCCGGCCAGATCGACCCGCTGAAGGATGGCGGCACCGTTGACGCAGGCCCGGTCGAACCCGATGCGGGAACACCCGACGCGGGAACACCCGACGCGGGACAGGATGGCGGCACCGTGGACGCGGGTGAGCCCGATGCGGGCCCGGTGACGTGTGCTTCGCCCTGGCAGGGAGACCGCCAGGAAGGAACGGCGGCGGCGGATGAAGCGCTGTCTGTCTGGGTCAGTGAGACCGGCGACCTCTACACGGCGGGCTACTGGGACGGGCGGCTCGGTGAAAGCAACATCGAGCCCTCGGGAGACTCGCGCGCGGTCATCACCCGGCACGCGGCCGATGGACGCATCCTCTGGCGACGGCTCATCGACACGGCGGGGACGGACACGGCGGAGCATGTCGTCGGAGGCAGGGAGCGCGGCACGGTGCGGGTGGTGGGGCGCACCACCGGCGCGCTGGAGGGCCACGCCAACGGTGGCCAGTTCGACGTCTTCCTCCTGCGACTGGATGGCGAGGGGAACACGCTCCACGCCGTGCAGCACGGCGACGAGCGCCCCCAGCATCCGGCGAAGGTGGCGGTGGATTCCGCTGACCAGGTGGTGGTCGCCGGGTACGACGACCTGTTCGTCCAGAACAAGGTGTCGCTGGACGCGGAGAATGGCTTTGTCGCCCGGTTCCCCGCTCCGGCCCCGGGCCCGCTCGCGCCCTCCTGGCGGGTGCGCTCGCAGGTCGTGGACAATCCGGACCGGCTGACGGGCCTTGCCCTCACGCCCGACGGCGATGCGCTGTTCACGTCCGGCTTCCGGTTCTTCGACGACGAAGAGGGGCCGGGCGGCGCTTTCGTCCAGCGCCGGGACCCGGCGGACGGCCACGTCGTCTGGACGAGCGTCATCGCCCCCACGGGCACCGAAGCGGACGAGCTGCTGCTGACGCCCGACCATCGGCTCCTGCTGGCGGGTTCCAGCCAGATGGCACTGGAGCCCGGCGTCCCCGTCGTGGGCGAAGCGGATGTCTTCCTCGCCCTGCTCGAACCAGACTCAGGCCAGGTCCAGTGGCTGCGGCAGGTGGGCACCCGGGACAGCGACCAGGCCACCGCCCTGGCCCGCGCCCCCAATGGTGACGTCTACGTCGCGGGCGACACCCTGGGCGGCTTCCCGGGCTTCACGAATCAGGGTGGCAGGGACGTGTTCGTGCTGCGCTTCAGCGCGGAAGGGCGGCTCTTGGGGACCTGGCAACAGGGCACGCCCCAGGAGGACCACGTCGCCGGACTGGCCGTGGACGCGTGTGGCAATGCCGTGGTCGTCGGCTCCACCGAGGGCGGGCTGGTTCCAGGCAGCCCGCCCCTGGGCAGTCGCGACGCGTTCCTCTTGAGGCTGGCCCCGCCCACGCTGCCCTTCGGGCGGTGACCTCGCGCTTAGAGGTCCTTCACCCGGTCCTGACGGGCCTTGTTGCCCACCCCCAGGCTCAACATCAATCCACACACCAGGACTTCAATCCTCACGACAACCCCACCTGGAACGCAAGACATCCACCAAGGACTTCAACCCATCCTGGCGCCGTGAAGAGGCAAGACCTTCGGGGCTCGACACAAAGGATCACGGCCCCCAGCGGAAGCACGGGGGGTCCTCCTGTTGCCCGAGGGGTCTTGCGGCCAGGGGCCCTGCTCACCCAGGCTTCCTTCCAGGAGAGGGGGCCGTACGCATGGGTTTCACCGCAAGTGGGTTGTGGCTCATCCTGGTCGCGGCGGCGGGCACCCCCTCGGACCCTTCCGCCGAAGCGCTGTGTGGCCTCACCGCGCTCTACACCATCGAGCGCTCCTACTTCGGGGAGAAGGACCGCTACGACCTCCATCCCGCGACCGTCGGGTTCCTGCCCCTGTCCTGCATCGACGGCACCCGTCCAACCGCGCCGGAGTCCAACAGCGTCGGAGGCTGCCGGTTCCTCTTCACCATCCTGGAAGCAGGCGGCATCCCAGACGCACCCCTGAAGCTCGAAGCCCGGGGTGTGACGCCCGACACACAGGACCTGCGCTTCCTGCTGGAAGGCCGCAACGGCTTCATCACCCGCCCGGGCTCCGACGCCCGCGTGGACCCCGCCGACTGCGAAGCCTGGTCACGCGAAGCCGACCCGCTCCAGCGCTACCGCTTCATCGTCGGAGAGCACGACTGCATCGGCGGTCCCTACGCACCGACGCACCCGTGCACCGAGGCGCTCACGCTGCTCTCCAACCTCGCGCGCGACGGCGTGGGCATGGCCCGGATGGAATACGACGCGCACCCCACCGCGCGCGAACTGTTCCCCCTGAGTCCGCCCACGCCCACCCAGCTTCTGTGCGGCGTCACGGCCACGCCCGGACAGCGCGCCCAGGTCGCCCAATCCCTCTCACGCCAGGGCCTGCTGCTGGACGCGGTCCTCGCGCCCGGCTGCCGCGACGAAGGCCTGCGCGCGGGCCTCCCCGTGCTCCTGCGCGCCGGGGCCTGCCCGGGTAAGCGCTGCACGCGGTTGATGACCCTGGCCCGGACCAGTGGCACCCCTGAACGACTCGCGGTCCTCGAAGGTCGCGCCTCCGCACTGGCGAGCTGGCTGTGGAACCAGCCCGCCACGGAGCAGCGGGAGTTCCTGGTCAACGCCCTGGCGCTGCCCGGTGGCCGGGTGGACGCGCTCCTGCGACTGCGCGAAGGGAGCCGTCCGGGCCTCCAGGAATTGAACGCCCCTCCTCCCGGTCCCCTGGAGTCCGCCTGGCTCGAGCGTGCCCGGACCGCCCACCCCGGCCTCGCTCCCTTCCTGGACCTGCTGGGCGAACTCCATCACCGCCGCCCCGCGAGTGATGCGGCCTTTCGCGATTGGCTTTCCACCGCCCCCTGCGACCAGCTCTCCATGACCCAGGCGCTGAAGCCCACCGTCGCGCGCCTGCGAGCGATTGCCAGCATCCAGCCACGCTGCGCGTACGAGGCCGTCCAGGCCTTGCGGCCCCACGTCGCGAAGCTGCCCCCCACCGCGCTCATCGACGTGCTCACCCCCCTGAGCGCGGAGCAGCTCCTCTGGCTGCAATCGAACCTGGGGCTCACCGACGCGGCGCGGGCCGAGGCGCTCTTCGATTGGGTGATGGAACGTGAGCCCCGCCTGCTCGATGGGTTCGTCGCCTCACCGTCGGTGGTGGAGCGGCTGCTCGCGCCGGTGAACGCGGACCGGCTGGGCGGGCGCGAGGCCGTCCTCGAGGTGCTGCTGGGCCGGATGCACACCCCACGCATCAGCCTGACCCCCTTCGCCTTCAACTTCGTGGTGACCGAGTCGCTTCGGGGCACGCCCTCCGCCCTCCGCGTGCGGGACATCTCGGAGCGGTACATTCCCGCCGAAGAGAAGCTGCGGTTCCTGTCGGGCGTGCTTCGTTCGACGGATGCGCGCGCCCAGGCCGCCGCCGCGGCGGGCCTCACGAAGACGACGGATGCCCGCGTCCCTGCCCCCGCCGCCCGGGCCTGCCTGGAGGAGACCCGGGCCACACTGGCGTGCATCGCCTCTCACGCCGAGCCCCTGGGCCCACCGCCTCCAGGGGAGCGCCGCTTCATCTTCGGGGGGTGCGGCGTGGGACCGCAGCCACCTCCGACCCCGCCGAGTCCCATCGAGACCTATTGCACGCGCCTCGAGGAGAAGACCGCCTCCTGCCCCACCGCCTGCGGGGGGACGCTCCTGGATGCGAGCGGCATCGAGCGCCTCGCCAGCGCGGCCGGTGAGCCGCCGCCCCCCATCCCCCAGGCCCTGCGCGCCTGCACGCACGTCCTCCCCTGAAGCCCCCGTCGCGGCGGGGCGCGTCATTCCACCTTCTCCCTTTTACAACCGTCGGCCGCTCCGCTATCCCGCGACCGTCACCAGGAGTGTCCCCGTGAAGCGAAGTCTGTGCGGTCTGCTCGTTGCCCTCGCGTTCTCCGGCTGCAGCCAGGAGGCGCCCGGGAAGATCGAGCCCCTCCAGCGCCCGCCGGGCGCGCCGCCCGCGCCCGCGTCCAACGGGGAGGCCCCCGCGCCCGCCGCCGCCGCGCCCGCAGTCCCCAAGGACGCCGTGCTGCTGCGCTGGAAGCTCGTGCAGGGCACCCCTGTCGCCTTCCGCCTGACGCTCGCGTTGGATCGCGCCGCGCCCGCCTTCGAGTCCGCCCCGGCGGAGCCCAAGGCCGACAAGAAGAAGAAGGGCGGCAAGGACGAAGAGGCCCCGGCCGCCACCGCCGCGCCCGCCGCCGTCCCCAGCGAATACACCTACGTGCTGGAGCTGGACCGCGCCGGCGAGCGCCACCTGCGCGTGACGCCCTCGGGTGGGGCCGCGCCGGAGGACGCCACCGTGAGCGACCGCGGCTTCATCATCGACGGGCTCCCGGGCCGTGAGCGCAACCTGGCCACGCTCGTGCTGGAGCTGCCCAGGGACCCCGTGAGCCCCGGGGAGAGCTGGTCGCTGGCCACCGCGCTGCTCACCCCGGACGCCCTGGGCACCCAGTTCCGCCGCGCCACCGGCGGCGCCGAGCGGCGCAACCGCGTGAAGCTCGTCTCCGTCACCCCCGCCGACAACGGCGAGCAGGTGGCCACGCTCGAGTACGACCTCCTGGAGCAGTTCGGCGGGCTGCTCACCCCCGCGCGCATCCCCATGGCCAAGCGCGGCAGCCGCCCGTCCGCCCCCCAGGGCCCGGCCAACGACGAAGACGCCGCCGGCCCCACCGAGGGCACCGAGCTGGGCGCCACCGTGAAGATCACCGGCCGGGGCGAGTTCCTGGTGAAGGCCGGGCAGTGGCGCTCCTGGGAGGGCACCCTCGCCACCAGCATGAAGGGGCCGGCCCAGTCCGCCATGGGCCTGCCGGTGGGCACCTACCAGGCCCGCCTCGCCCCCGTCAGCGCGCCCCAGGCTCCCGCGACGCCGGCACCCGCGGCTCCGACAGCGACGCCGCCCGCGCCGTAGACGGCGGTCCATCCGACGCCCGCACCAGCCGAACCACGGCGTCCACCCATTCCGGGTGGGCGTTGAGGGACGGCACCAGCGTCAGCGACTCACCGCCGGCCTCCACGAACTGCTCCTTCGCGCGGAGGCCCACCTCTTCCAGCGTCTCCAGGCAGTCCGCCACGAAGGCCGGGCACATCACCGCCAGCCGCTTCACGCCCTTCGCCGCCAGTTCCGGCAGCACGATGTCCGTGTAGGGCTTCACCCACGGCGTGCGCCCCAGCCGCGACTGGAAGGACACGGTGTAGCCGCCCTCCGGCAACGCCAGCCGCCGGGCCAGGTTCCGCGCCGTGTCGAAGCACTGCGCGCGGTAGCAGTGCCGGTTCGCGTCCCCCAGCACGTCGCAGCAGCCCGCGGACGCAAGACAGTGCTGCCCCGTGGGGTCGCTCTTGCGCATGTGGCGCTCCGGCAGCCCGTGGAAGCTGAACAGCACGTGGTCCGCGCGCGCGTCGTCAATCACCGGCCGGGCCACCGCCGTGAACGCGTCCAGGAAGCCCGCGTCGTCGAAGAAGGCCGGCACCGCGCGCACGTTGGGCACGTCCCAGCCCTGCGCCAGCACCTCGTAGGTGCGCGCCAGCGACGACGACGCGGACGACGCGGCCTCGTGCGGGTACAGCGGCAGCACGGTGAACTCCGACACGCCCTTCGCCTTCAGCGCCGCGATGGCGTCCGGCAGGGACGGGTTGCCGTAGCGCATGGCGAGCGCCACCTCGTAGTCCCCCTTCAGCCGCTCGGCCACCGCCGCCTCCAGCGCGCGGCTGTACACGAGCAGCGGCGAGCCCTCCTTCGTCCACACCTTGCGGTAGGCCTCCGCGCTCTTCGCGGGACGGAACGGCAGGATGAACAGGTTCAAGAGGAACCAGCGCCCCACCGGGTGGATGTCGATGACGCGCGGGTCGTTGAGGAACTCGCGCAGGTACCTGCGCACCGGCCCCGACTCGGGCGCGTCCGGCGTCCCCAGGTTGATGAGCAGCAATCCCCGCTTCGTGCTCGGCAGGACCATGCGCTTGAGGACTCCGGTAGGGGTTTTCAGTGCAGCGAGTGCGGCAGCGTCAGGGCGAACTCGGCGATGCGCGCCTCGAAGCGCGTGCCATCCGGACGCACCATCTCGTAGCTGCCGCGCATGGTGCCGAAGGGCGTCTTGAGCATCGCCCAGCTCGTGTATTCGAAACGCTCGCCCGGCCCCAGCCGGGGCTGGCGGCCCACCACGCCCTCGCCCTTCACCTCGTCCACGTTGCCCTGGGCATCCGTGATGAGCCAGTGCCGGGCGTGGAGCTGCGCGGGAGCATCGCCGTCGTTGACGATCTCCACCTTGTACATGAAGGCGAACTGCCCGGCCTCGGGCGTGCTGCGCTCCGGCCAGAAGGTCGGCTCCACGGTGACGCGGATGCCATCGGTGGTGGCGGTGGACATGGCGGGAGACTTGGCAGCGACTCCCGCCCGATGCAAGGGAAACACTGCCCCCGCCGGGACTCCCTACCCGCGCTCCTGCTCCCGGGCGGGGGGCTCCGGCTGCTTGCCGGCCTCCGGGCCCTCGGCCAGCTCCACCGGCTTGGGGAACACCAGCGACGCGACGACGGCCGCCACCAGGCACCCGGCGATGACCGCCAGCGAGATGCCAATGGGAATCTTGTAGAAGTACTCCAGCAGCATCTTCACGCCGACGAAGCCCAGGATGACGCCCAGGGCCACCTTCAGCAGGTGGAACTTCTCCATCAGGCTGGAGACGACGAAGAAGAGCGAGCGCAGGCCCAGGATGGCGCAGACGTTGGACGTGTAGATGATGAAGGCGTCCTTGCTGATGCCCAGCACCGCGGGGATGGAGTCCATCGCGAAGAGCAGGTCCGTGGCCTCCACCACCATCAGCACGATGAACAGCGGCGTCACCTTGCGCCGGCCATCCTCGGTGATGAAGAAGCGGCTGCCGTCACCCTGACGCGCCACCGGCAAGAGGCGCCGGGACATCTTCACGATGAAGCCGGCTTCCGGATCCACGTCCTCGTCGTCCTTGGCGAAGAGCATCTTCACGGCCGTGAAGACGAGGAACGCGCCGAAGACGTAGATGAGCCAGTGGAACTTCGCGACCAGCGCCGTGCCCGCGAGGATGAGCACCGCGCGCATCACGAACGCGCCCAGGATGCCCCAGAAGAGCACCCGGTGCTGGTGCTGCGGGGCCACCCGGAAGTAGCCGAACACCATCAGGAAGACGAAGAGGTTGTCGACCGACAGCGCGTACTCCACCACGTACGCCGTCAGCCACTCCAACGCCGGGCCCCGTCCGCCCTGGTGCCAGATGCCCGCGCAGAACGCGAGGCTGATGCTCACCCACACGAGCGTCCAGAGCGTCGCCTCCTTCGGCGACACCGCGTGCTCCTTGCGGTGGAACAGCCCCAGGTCCAGGGCGAGCATCGCCAGGACGAAGACGTTGAAGCCCACCCAGGGCCAGACTGATTCGGTTAGCACGTGCGCCCGTTCCCGGTCCGAAGACGCCGCGCGAAGAAGCGGCCCCCAGGGGAAGGGGCCACCTCGCGCGTTCAAGCCCGCTGCCTACCCCGGGACGGCCCCGAGGGCTACTCCCATTCGGTCGTGGGCCGGCGCAGCACCACCACGGAGCGCCCCACCGCCTGCACCTTGCCGCCGGCCGGGGTGTGCGTGCGCTGGGATTCGCCCGTGGCCGCCGTGTCCACCACCAGCTCCCAGTCCGCGCCCCACTCCAGCGCGGGCAGGAGGAACGTGATGGGTTCGTGGTGCGCGTTGAGCAGCACCAGCAGCGTGTCCCCGACGATGCGGTGGCCCTCGTCGTCCGGCGTGGCGATGGCGTCCCCGCCCAGCAGGAAGGCCAGGGAGCGCACATAGGGCTTCTCCCAGTCCTCCCGCTTCATCTCCTTGCCGTCCGGCCGGAACCACGCCAGGTCCTTCAGCTCGCTGTCCCAGATGTGGGCCCCGCGGAAGAAGCGGCGCTTGCTCAAGACGGGCTGCTCGCGCCGCAGCTTCGCGATCCGGGCGGTGAACTCCAGCAGCTGGCGCTGCTTCTCGTTGAGGCTCCAGTTCACCCACGACAGCTCGGTGTCCTGGCAGTAGGCGTTGTTGTTGCCCTTCTGCGTGCGGCCCATCTCGTCGCCCGCCACCAGCATGGGCACGCCCTGCGACAGGAAGAGCGTCGACAGGAAGTTGCGCTTCTGCTGTTCGCGCAGCGCGTTCACCTTGGGGTCCGTCGTCTCCCCCTCCACGCCGCAGTTCCAGGCGTGGTTGTCGTTGGCGCCGTCCCGGTTGTCCTCGCCGTTGGCCTCGTTGTGCTTCTGGCTGTACGTCACCAGGTCGTGCAGCGTGAAGCCGTCGTGCGCGGTGACGAAGTTCACGCTCGCCGTGGGCTTGCGGCCGGACAGCGCATACAGGTCCGAGCTGCCCGTGAGCCGCGAGCCGATCTCCGCCGCCTGCCGGTCATCGCCCTTCCAGTAGCGCCGGATGGTGTCGCGGTACTTGCCGTTCCACTCGCTCCACAGCACCGGGAAGTTGCCCACCTGGTAGCCGTAGTCACCCACGTCCCAGGGCTCCGCGATGAGCTTCGCCCGGCTCAGGACGGGGTCCTGGTGGAGGATTTGAAAGAAGGCCGCGCGGGTGTCGTAGCCGTGCCGGTCGCGTCCCAGCGTCGTCGCCAGGTCGAAGCGGAAGCCGTCCACGTGCATCACTTCCACCCAGTAGCGCAGCGAGTCCGCCACCAGCTTCAGCGCGTACGGGTGCGTGGCGTTCCACGAATTGCCGCACCCGGTGAAGTCCATGAAGTAGCGCGGGTCCTTCTCGCTGAGCCGGTAGTACGCGCCGGCGTCCAGCCCCTTGAAGGACAGCGTGGGGCCCAGGTGGTTGCCCTCGCAGGTGTGGTTGTAGACCACGTCGAGGATGACCTCGAGGCCCGCGCGGTGCAGCAGCTTCACCATCCCCTTGAACTCCGCCACCTGTTCGCCCAGCGAACCCGACGCGCTGTAGCGCGCGTCCGGGGCGAAGAAGTTCAGCGTGTTGTAGCCCCAGTAGTTGGAGCGGCCCTTCTGGGTGAGGAACGGCTCGTCCATGAACGCGTGGATGGGCAAGAGCTCCACCGACGTCACGCCCACCTTCTTCATGTGCTCGATGGAGGCCGGGTGCGCCAGGCCCGCGTACGTGCCGCGCAGGTGCTCGGGGATGTCCGGGTGCAGCTTCGTGAAGCCCTTGACGTGCACCTCGTAGAGGACCGTCTTGTGCCAGGGGACCTCCGGCTTGCGGTCCTCCTCCCAGTCGAACCCGTCCTGCAGGATGACGCCCTTGGGCACGCCCCAGGCATCATCCTGGGTGTCCATGGCCAGGTCCTCCTCCTTGCCGCCGTGCACGTAGGCGTGGAAGGGGGCCTTGGGGTCCACCTTGCCGTGCAGCGCCTTCGCGTACGGATCCACCAGGAGCTTGTGCGGGTTGAAGCGCAGCCCCTTCTTCGGCTCGTACGGACCGTGAACGCGCAGGCCATACAGACACCCGGCCTGCACGCCCGGCATGTACCCATGCCAGACGTGGTTCGTCATCTCCAGCAGCGGGAAGCGCCGCGTCTCCTTCTTCGGATCCGCGGGGTCGAAGAGGCAGACCTCCACCTTCTTCGCATGCTCGCTGAACACGGCGAAGTTCACGCCGTTCCCGTCATACGTGGCGCCCAGGGGAAACGGCTTCCCTGGAAGCACCTCGGCCCTCCTCATCCAGCGCTCCTCTCCATCTCCAGCAGCACCACCGGGAACTCCGCGAGGAGCGGCCCCAGGGCCAGCCCCACGCCTCCCGGCCCCTGCTGGGGACGGACCTGGCGCCCGGTGAAGACGTTGCGGAACATCATGCCCGCATATGCCGCCGGAAGGTCCAGGAACGTACCGTCATACGCCTGCGACAGCCCCCCGGACTCCAGCGCCTCCAGGGTGTAACGCGGCGCGCAGGCAATCAGCACCGTGTCGCCGTGCGTGCGAGCGAAGCCCACCGCGGCTGGCGCGCGGGGCCCGGACACCTCCAGGGCCACGTAGCCACCCGCCCGGAACAGGTCCGCGTGCTTCTGGCGCAGCCGCAGCGATTCCGCCAGCAGGTAGAGCTTCACCTGCCCGTCATCCAGGTCCTTCGACAGCCGCGCGCACAGGGCCGCCCGGTCCTTCGCTCCTTCCGCGTCCAGCCCCTGGAGCAGCTTCTCCCGCAGGGCGTAGTCCACCGGCCGGCGGTTGTCCGGATCCACCAGCGACAAATCCCACAGCTCGCAGCCCTGGTACGTGTCCACCACGCCGGGTGAAGCGAGCTTCAAGAGCAGCTGCCCCAGCGCGTTGTGCTGGCCCGCGCGTTCGATGCGGCGCTTGAACGCGCGCACGTCGTCCAGGAACGCCTGGCCCTTCTTCGGGTCGAAGCACGCGTCCACGAAGCGCGCCACCGCGTCGTCGTAGGACGAATCCGGGTTGGTCCACGAGGTGCGGACCTTGGCCTCCTTGATGGCCTTGCCCATGTACTCGCGCACGCGGCGGTGGAAGTCCTCCAGCTCCTTCGCGGGCACGTGTTCGCCCATGGGCCACGCGCCCACCACCGTCTGGAAGAAGAGGTAGGTGTCGTTGGCGGACGGCGCGGGGCCGCCAGGCAGGTGGGAGACGAAGGGCTGCGTCAGGTCCGCCCACGCGCGGGCCCGCTCGCGCCACGCCTCCGGCAGCTCGGTGAGGACGTTGATGCGCGCGCGCACGTCCTCGCTGCGCTTGGTGTCGTGGGTGCTGGAGGTGAGCATGCTCGCCGGCCAGCGCTCCGCGCGCTCCTGGTTGCGCAGGTGGAAGGTGGTGGCGCGCATGCCGAAGTGCTCCGGCTCGCCGCCCACCTCGTTGAGGCTCACCAGCCGGTTGTAGATGTAGAAGACCGTGTCCTCCAGGCCCTTGGCCATGACGGGGCCTGTCACCTGCTGGAGCTTCATCGCGAAGCGCAGCATCACGGCCTTCTCCTCGTCGCCCACGTGCTCCGGGTAGCGGCCCAGGAGGATGTCGCGCAGGAAGTCGAAGATGGACGCGTTGGTGGTGGTGTTGCGCTCCTTGGCGCGCTGGAGGGTCCACTCGATGTACTGCACGTCGCGCGCGTCCAGCTCCTGCCGCCAGCCGTCCACGTAGGTGCGGTAGACGGGGAACAGCGCGATGAACTCGATGAGCGCGCGCCTGAGGCTGTTGAGCGTGAAGTCGCGCGTGCGGCGGTTCATCTCCGAGATGCGGTTGAGCTCGTGCGCCAGGACGTTGATTTCACTCGCCATGGACACGCGCATGATGAGCAGCTTCTTCTGGTACGTCAGCTCCGCGAAGTCCTGCGAGCCGCCGGCGAAGCGCTCGTAGGTCTCCGTCAGGTGCGCCTCCGCCGCCGGGTGCACGAACAGGCCGCTCACCGCGTTGGCGAAGCGGTAGCCCGTGGTGCCGTGCACCGCCCACGCGTCCGGGATGCGCTCGCGGCCCCCCTGAATCTTCTCCACCGACACGAAGAGCGCCTTGCGCAGCGGGCTGTCCGGCGTGTCCCTCACCTCCTGCCGCCACTTCGCGCGCAGGAGCGCCTCCACCTGCGGCCAGCGCGCATCCGAGCCCCCCTGGAGCTCCGCCTCGAACCGGGCGCGCGCGCGCTCCACGAAGAAGCGCTCCTGCAGGTCCAGGAAGTAGGCGGTGGGGTCGAAGAGGCCGTCCGGATGGTCGATGCGCAGGCCGGTGACGTGCCCCTCGCGCAGCCACTCGAAGATGAGCTGGTGGGCTTCCTGGAAGACGTCCGGGTCCTCCACGCGGATGGCGGCCAGGCCGTTGATGTCGAAGAAGCGGCGGTAGTTGATCTCCTCCCCCGCCACGCGCCAGTGCGCCAGCCGGTAGCTGCACTCCTGGAGCAGCGCGTCCAGCATGTCGAAGGAGCGCACGTTGCCGGGCGTGCCGTTGAACACCCGCACGTTCTCCTCGATGTAGGCCGAAAGCTCCGCGCTGTCCGCCACCACCGTCGCGAGCCGCCGCTTGATGACCTCCTTCTCGCGGTGCCGCTCAATCACCTTCGAGCGCTCCACCTCCGTGCGCGGCGGCAGGTGCTCCAGCGCGGTGAGGATGGAGAGCAGCTCCACCAGATGCGGGTGCTCCGCGCCCAGCTGCGCCTCCAGCCGCTCCAGGCCGTGGCGCAGGATGCGGGCGTACTGGCGCGGGGCCACCGGCAGCCGGTGGTCGTAGTAGTGCAGGTGGAAGGCGCCGGAATCGAAGGACAGCTTCAGCTCGCCGCGCTCCAGCACGATGCCGTACTGGTCTCCCAGGATGGGCAGCAGCACCTTGTCCGCCAGCTCGTCCTTCACCGGCCGCCAGTCGATGTCGAAGAACTTCGCATAGACGGACGACGGGCCGTTCTCCAGCACGTCCAGCCACAGGCGGTTGTCGCGCTCGATGCCCATGTGGTTGGGCACCACGTCCAGCACCTGCCCCAGGCCGTGCTCGCGCAGGGTGTCGCAGAACTCCGCGTGGTCATCCGGCGTGCCCACCTCCGGGTTGAGCCGCTGGTGGTCCACGCAGTCGTAGCCGTGGGTGCTGCCCGGCGTGGCCTTCAGGTAGGGGGACGCATAGAAGTCACTCACCCCCAGCCGGGCCAGGTACGGCACCACCGCCTTGGCCTGCTGGAAGGTGAAGCCCTGGTGCAGCTGCATCCGGTAGGTGGACAGCGGCGTGACGCGCCGGGACTCCAATTCCTGGCGCACCTGGCCGAACAGGCTGTCCGCCAGCGTCTCCACCGTCGTGTGCGTGCCATCCGCGTCCGCCTGCTTCGCGGTGCGCTCCCCTGCCTCGTGCCCGTCCTGGAACATGGTGCCCACAGGTAGGCCCGACGCGGCGCGTCCGCCAGCGGGGAGTGAGGGGTCCGCCCCCTTTTCAACGCTCGGGCGGCACCAAAAGCAGAGGGCCCGTCCCGCGCGATGCGTGACGAGCCCTCTTGAGGTCCTTCGGGTGGCCAGCGATGGCCCCCGACGGTCCTGATGCCAATCAGCTCAGCTGCTTGTTCACCAGCGAGGTCATCTCGAACATGGTGACGTTCTTCTTGCCGCCGAAGATGGGCTTCAGCTTGTCGTCGGCGTTGATCTGCCGCTTGTTCTTCGCGTCCTGGAGGTTGTTCTTCTTGATGTAGGCCCAGAGCTTCTTCACAACCTCGGTCCGGGGCAGCGGCTTGGGGCCGACGATCTCCGCCAGCGCGGCGGAGGGCGTCATTTCCTTCATGAACGCCGCGTTCGGCTTGCGCGTGTCACCGGCGGCCTTCTTCGCGGTGGTCTTCTTGGCGGCGGGAGCGGCAGTGGTCTTCTTCGCAGCGGCTTTCTTGGCGGCCATTCGTCTTGTGTCTCCTCCCCTCCGAAGGGGACGTTGCACGGCGTGCTTGCATCTTCAAGCTAGAGCCGATGGCGCGTAGTAGCACGGTCAAGCTTGAAAAACAGCGCTCTTCGCGTGGTTTTTCCCTCGGGGAACGCCCGAAGCGACGTGTTCGGAGGCTAGAACTCGGCCCCGCAGCGCATTCTTCCCTCGGGAGCGGAAGTCCCGCGACACGTCCGGAGCCCTAGAAACCGGCTCCAGAAGGCGTTTTCCCTCGGGGATTGGGCCTGTGAACACGTCTGGAGGCGATTTCCCGGCCCCGTGACAGCGTGCCTCCTCTGGGGGCGGGGGCCCATTTCGACGGTGGACGGGATGTGGCTTTTCGGATGAAACAGCACCCATGAATGCCCTCATCACCGGTGCCGGCGGCTTCCTGGGGACCTGGCTCGCACGCGCGCTGGTCGCTCGCGGCGACCGTGTCTCATGCCTGTTGCGCCCCTCCACCGACGCCCGCGAGTTGGAGAAGGCGCTGGAGGGCCACCCCTGGAAGCGGGTGATGGGGGACGTGACGGACCGGGCCTCCCTGGAGGAGGCGGTGAAGGGCGTGGACGTCGTCTTCCACCTGGCGGGCATCCGCCGCGCCGCGCAGCGGGACGAGTTCATCCGCGTCAACGCGGGCGGCACCCGGCTGCTCTGCGAGGCCCTGGCCGCCCTGCCCTCCCCCCGGCCCCGGCTGGTGATGTGCGGGTCGCTGGCCTCGCACGGGCCCTCCACCCCGGAGCGGCCCCATGTGGAGGAGGACGCCTTCCATCCCCATGAGTGGTACGGCGAGAGCAAGGCGGAGGCGGAGGACATCGCCTTCTCCTTCAAGGACCGGCTGCCCGTCACGGTGATCCGCCCGCCCCGCATCCTGGGGCCCGGCGACCGGGAGAACCTGTCCTTCTTCAAGCTGGCGAAGCAGGGCATCCGCCTGGAGCTGGTGGGCGGGCCCCGCCCCCTGTCCCTGGTGGACGTGGAGGACGTGGTGGACCTGCTCATCGTCCTGGCCGAGCGGCCGGAGGCCCTGGGGGAGGCGTTCTTCTGCGCAGGCCCCGAGCGGCTGACCCTGGAGGAGATGCAGGATCTGGGCGCCAGGGCCCTGGGCTACCACCCCAGGACGGTGCGCATGCGCCCGGCGGTGCTGACGGCCCTGGCGACGGCGGCGGACGGGGTGACGCGGCTGACCGGGAAGAAGCTCCCCCTCAACCGGAAGCTGGCGCGGCAGCTGCTGGCGCCCGCCTGGACGTGCTCGGGGGCCAAGGCCGAAAGGCTGCTGGGCTTCCGGCCGCGGAGGAATCTGGCGGAGTCGATCACCCGGAGTGGTGAATGGTATCGCGCGCAGGGCTGGTTATAGCCCCATGCGCCCAAAGGGCAGCCGCCCTGCCCCGCCCCTTCCGGCATCGTTGACCGGACCCCCTCCAGGATGGGAGGAAGCCCGACCGCCCATGCCCCCCAAAGTGCCCGCCAAAGCCGCCTTCTTCGACGTCGACGGGACGCTGGTCCGGACGAACATCGTCCACGTCTATGCCTACTACGCCATGAACCGGGGTTCGCTCCGGGGCATCGCGGGCCGCACCCTGGGGACCGCCCTGGGGCTGCCGGTGTTCGGCATCCTGGATGCCGTCAACCGCAAGGCCTTCAACGAGTTCTTCTACCGCTATTACTCGGGGCTCAGCGAGGACCGGCTCGTCACCATCGCCGAGGACATGTTCGAGGACGTCCTCAAGCCCGCGCTCTACGAGCAGACGCAGGACCTCATCGACGAGGCGCGTCGTGCCGGCTGCCGCATCGTGCTCGTCACGGGGGCCCTGGACTTCACCATGCGCCCGCTGGCCCGGCACCTGGGCTGCGACGACGTCATCGCCAACAAGATGCAGTTCGTGGGCGGCAAGGCGACGGGCAAGGTGATTCCGCCCATCATCGAAGGCGCCAACAAGGCCAACGCCATCCGCGCCTACTGCGAGAAAGAGGGCCTGGCCCTCAACCAGTGCCACGGCTATTCGGACAGCGCCTCCGACTACGCCATGCTCGCCGTCGTCGGACGGCCCACCGCGGTGAACCCGGACCTGCGGCTGCGCTCGCTCGCGCGCGCGTACAACTGGCCCATCCTGGACTTGAAGTAACCCCCTCCTTCCCCCGGCCCACGCCCATGCGCCCGCTCAAGACGCTCCAGAAGCTGTACGACGAGGAAAGCCAGGTGGTCATCACGGAGAAGGGCAGCCCTCCCCGGGCGCTCTTCTACGGTGAAGGCTTCCTGCAGGAAGACCTGCCCGTGGGCACCCGGGTCATCTTCCCCCGCCCCCCGCTGGAGGGCGTGCCCAACGTGAAGGCCGCCATCCGCTGGGCCATCAACCACCCGGAGGGCATGGACCCGCTGCACGCGCTGCTCAAGCCCGGCATGCGGCTGACCTGCGTCATCGACGACATCAGCGTGCCCCTGCCGCCCATGGTCACGCCCGACGTGCGCCAGTCCATCCTGGAGGTGGTGCTGGAGCTGTGCGCGGACTCCGGCGTGGATGACGTGCACCTGGTCATCGCCAACGCGCTGCACCGCCGGATGACCGAAGGCGAGATGAAGCGGATGGTGGGCGAGAAGATCTACGACGCCTACTACCCGGACCGTTACTACAACCACGACGCGGAAGACCCGGACGGCATCACGGAGCTGGAGCGCACCAGCCACAACGAAGTGGTGGCGGTGAACCGGCGCGTCGCGGAGAGCGACCTCATCGTCTACGTGAACATCAACTTCGTGCCCATGAACGGCGGGCACAAGTCCATGGGCACGGGCGTGACGAACTACGCGTCGCTCAGGCACCACCACAACCCGAAGACGATCCGCGACTCCGACAGCTACATGGAGCCGAAGGCGAGCGCGCTGTACACGAAGAACACGCGCATCGGGACGGTCATCGACCAGAACCTCAAGGTCTTCCACATCGAGACCACGCTGAACAACCGCATGTTCGGCGCGCCCACGGACTTCCTCGCGAAGAAGGAAGAGGACTACACGGAGGCGGACCGGCTGAAGTTCCAGGCCCTGCGCTTCACGCTGTCCAAGCTGCCCCGCGCCGCCGCGCGCAAGGTGCTCAACGCCATCCCCGCGCCCTACGACGTGACGGGCGTGTTCGCCGGGGCGACGGAGCCCACGCACCAGAAGACGCTGGAGCAGAGCTGGAAGCAGTACGTGGTGCCGGTGGAGGGACAGAGCGACATCGTCATCTTCCCCATCCCGTTCGTCAGCCCCTACAGCGTCAACTCCGTGCTCAACCCGCTGCTCGTGCAGGTGATGGGGCTGGGCTACTTCTACAACCTCAACCGGGGCGTGCCGCTGGTGAAGAAGGGCGGCGTGCTCATCCTCCTGCACCCGGCCTACGACGAGTTCGACCCGGTGCAGCACCCCAGCTACATCGAGTTCTTCCACCGGCTGCTGCCGGAGACGCGCGACTCCATGAAGCTGGAGCACAAGTACGAGAAGGAGTTCGCGGAGAACCCCAGCTACGTGCACCTGTACAGGAAGGGCAACGCCTACCACGGCGTGCACCCCTTCTACATGTGGTACTGGGGCGAGAACGGCCGTCAGCACGTGGGCAAGGTGATTGTCGCGGGCGCGGAGAACAACCACGTCCCGGCGCTGCTCGGCTGGGAACGCACCGACACCCTCTCCGAGGCGATTGAAGAAGCGCGCGGCTTCATGGGGCGCTCGGCGTCCATCAGCCTGCTGCGCATCGCGCCCACGGTGATGGTGGACGTGAAGTGAAAGGGTCGCACACGGACATGGCCACGCCCTCCGAGCTGAACGTCACCGAGGTCTTCACCGGCAAGAGAATCGTCTTCGTCGGCACCACCGGCTTCGTGGGCAAGGTGACGCTGTCGATGTTGCTCTTCCACTACGGCGACGTGCTGGACCGGGTCTACGTCGTCGTGCGCAAGGGCAGCGCCGCGTCCGCGGAGCGCCGCTTCTTCGACAAGGTGGCGCCCAGCGAGCCCTTCCAGCCGCTGCGCGACCGCCTGGGCGACGACGGCGCGATGCAGTACCTGCGCGAGAAGTGCATCGTGCTGGACGGCGACATCACCGACCCCTGGGTGGGCCTGGAGGAGGCGGACGTCGCCAGGATGACGGGGCAGGTGCACGCCATCGTCAACTGCGCGGGTCTGGTGTCCTTCAACCCGTCGCTGGAGGTGGGCCTCAACGTCAACACCCACGGCGTGAAGAACGCGGTGGAGCTGGCGCTGCGCTGGAAGGTGCCGCTCATCCACATGTCCACCGCCTTCGTCGCGGGCAACCGCAGCGGGCTCGTCTTCGAGGACGAGCAGGTGGCGGGCTACTTCCCGAAGATGGAGGAGATGGACGGGCGCGACTTCAGCCTGGAGCAGGAGCTGGTGGACGCGGAGAAGACCGTGGCCCGCCTGCGCGAACAGGCGGACGACAAGGCCCTCACGTCCATCTTCCGGCAGAAGGCGTTGGACCGGCTGGAGGAGGAAGGCCGCGACGCCACGGATGAGAAGACGCTGCGGCTGGCGGTGGGCCGTGAGCGCAAGCTGTGGCTGTCCGGTGAGCTGGTGCGCGCGGGCATGGAGCGCGCGCTGCACTGGGGCTGGCCCAACACGTACACGTACACCAAGCACCTGGGCGAACAGGTGATGGCCGGCACGCCGGGGCTGCGCTACTCCATCGTGCGGCCCTCCATCGTGGAGAGCGCGGCGCACTTCCCGTTCCCCGGCTGGAACGAGGGCTTCACCACGTCCGCGCCGCTGGCGTACGCGGGCATCAAGGGTCAGCGCGGCATCCCCGCGGGGGACCACGCCATCCTGGACATCATCCCGGTGGATCAGGTGGCGGGCGCCACGCTGGGCATCACCGCGCACGCCATCCAGGTGGAGGAGCGCCGCGTCTACAACCTGGCCTCCGGCGACGTGAACCCGTTCCTCGCCAGCCGCTCGGTGGAGCTGGTGGGCCTGTACCGCCGCCGCTTCTACCGCAACCGCGAGACGGGCAACTCGCTGGTCAACTCGCTGCGCTCGCGCATCGAGCCGCAGCCGGTGAGCAAGCAGGAGTTCCAGTTGCTCAGCGCGCCCATGCTGCTCAAGGGCGCGAAGCTGTTGCGCAAGACGCTGGGCGAGGTGCGGCCCGCCTGGGGCGCGCCGCGCATCCAGGCGATGGTGGACAAGGCCGTCACCGCGCTGGACGAGGTGGAGTCGCAGGCGGGCAGCCTGTCCGGCCTCATCGAGCTGTTCCTCCCCTTCCTCTGGGAGAACCGCTACGTCTTCCGCTGCGACAACACGCGCTCCGTCTACGAGCGCATGGTGGCCGCGGACCGCGCGAAGATCGACTGGGCGCCGGAGCGCATCGACTGGCGTGAGTACTTCCTGGGCACGCACCTGCCCGGCCTGGAGAAGTGGGTGTTCCCGGGCCTGGACGAGGAGCGCGAGAAGCGCACCGCCATCCCCGCGTCGCGCGACCTGCTGGAGATGTTCGAGGCCACCGTGCACGCGTGGCGTCACCGCGTGGCCTTCCGCATGGCCGCGGGTGAGAAGGAGGAGCGCTTCACCTTCGGCGAGGTGCACCGCTACGCCGCGCGCGTGGGCAGCTACCTCATGGCCGCCGGCATCCAGCGCGGCGACCGCGTGCTGCTGGTGTCGGAGAACCGGCCGGAGTGGGCCATCAGCTACTTCGGCATCCTGCGCGCGGGCGCCACCGTCGTGCCGGTGGACCCCGCCCTCACGGAAGCGGAGGTCGTCAACATCGCGAAGCGCGCCGCGGCCAGGCAGTGCCTCATCTCCGAGCAGGCCGCGGAGGACTTCCCCGGCCTCTTCACCGCGCTGGGTGAAGGCGTGGGCGTGGCGAGCCTCGCGGAGGCGATGACGGGCGACCCGGCGTACCCGGACCGCATCGGGCCGGTGAGGAAGACAGCCGCCCCTGACGACGTGGCCAGCGTCATCTTCACCTCCGGCACCACCGGCACGCCCAAGGGCGTGATGCTCACGCACCGCAACTTCACGTCGCTGGTCGCGAAGCTCGCGGGCGCGTTCAACGTGGGCGTGGGCGACGGCGTGCTGTCCGTGCTGCCGCTGCACCACACGTTTGAATTCTCCGCCGGCTTCCTCACGCCGTTCTCGCGCGGCGCGGAGATCACGTACATCGACGAGCTGACGTCGGACCGGCTGGGCGACGTGTTCGAGACGGGCCGCGTCACCGCGATGATTGGCGTGCCCGCGCTGTGGCAGCTCCTGCACCGCAAGATTACGCAGGAGATGGCCGCGCGTCCGCCGGTGGTGGAGCAGGCGCTCAAGGCGCTGATGGCGGCCAACGGGGAGCTGCGAAACCGCAGCTCGCTCAACCTGGGCAAGCTCTTGTTCTGGCCCGTGCACCGCAAGTTCGGCGGCCGGGTGAAGGTGCTGGTGTCGGGCGGGTCCGCGCTGTCGGACGAGGTGCACCAGGCCTTCCACGAGCTGGGCTTCACCATGCGCGAGGGCTACGGCCTGACGGAGGCCGCGCCGGTGCTGGCGGTGTCGGAGGCCACCAACAAGCGCATCCGGGGTTCGGTGGGCAAGGCGCTGCCGGGCATCGAGTTCCGCATCCTCACGCCGGACAACGACGGCATCGGCGAGGTGCTGGCCAAGGGCCCCAACGTGATGGCCGGCTACTTCGGGGACCGCGAGGCCACCGAGGCCGTGGTGAAGGACGGCTGGCTGCACACGGGTGATCTGGGCCGCATGGACGACGAGGGCCGGCTGTACCTGATGGGCCGCGCCAAGGACGTCATCGTCGACGCCAACGGCAAGAACGTCTACCCGGACGAGCTGGAGGAGTTGTACCAGGAGCACCCGCACGTGAAGGAGCTGTCCATCGTCGGCCTGCCGGACGAGTCCGGCGGCGAGAAGGTGGCCTGCCTCTGCGTGCCAGACTTCAAGGACCGTCCGCGCGAGGAGGTGCGCCACGAGTTGGAGGAGCACTTCCGCAAGGTGAGCGCGGGCATGCCCTTCTACCGGCGCGTGAAGACGGTGCGCTTCTGGGACGGCGAGCTGCCCAGGACGTCCACGCGCAAGGTGAAGCGCAAGCGCGTGGTGGAGGAGTTGCAGCGCCTGGACCGCGTGGCGGCCAGCGCGGGCCGCGTGAAGGAGAAGGCGCAGGCGACGCCCACGGGCGGCGTGGCGGACTGGCTCTACCCGCTGGTCGCGGAGGTGTGCCACCGCCCGGTGTCGGACGTGCGTCCGGACGCGCAGCTCATTGGCGACCTGGGCTTCGACTCGCTGATGCTCACGGAGATGTCCGTGGCGCTGGAGGGCGCGGGCGTGCCCCTGCCCGCGATTGAGGACCTCACGCAGGTGCAGACGGTGGAGGACCTGCGCAAGCTGGTGGTGGTGTCCGGCCGCCGGCCTTCGCAGGAGACGCGGGCGCGCGACATCCTCAAGGAGAACGAGCGCGCGGAGGCCCAGGAGATTCCCGTTCCGGAGGCCGTGTCCGCGGTGGGACGGCAGCTCTTGTCCTTCGGGCAGAAGGTGCTCTACGGCGGCGTCTTCGACGTGAAGGTGACGGGCAAGACGTTCATCCCGCAGAACCGCAACTTCCTCGTCATCGCCAACCACGCCAGCCACCTGGACGCGGGGCTGGTGCGCGTGGTGCTGGGCGAGCAGGGCGAGCGCATGGTGTCGCTGGCCGCGCGCGACTACTTCTTCGACACGCCGCTCAAGCGCGCGTGGTTCGAGAACTTCACCCACCTCATCCCCATCGACCGGCAGGGTTCGCTGCGCGAGTCGCTGCGCGTGGCGGGTGAAGCGCTCCGCCAGGGCTTCAACGTCCTCATCTTCCCGGAGGGCACGCGCTCCACCACGGGCGAGCTGATGGAGTTCAAGCCGACGCTGGGCTACCTGTCGCTCACCTACGGGGTGGACGTGCTGCCGCTCTACATCCACGGCGCCTACGAGGCGCTGCCCAAGGGCTCCATGTTCCCGAAGACGAAGGAGCTGGAGGTGCACGTGGGCCCGGCGCTGGAGTACGCGTCGCTGAAGGCGCGGGCGCAGGGCATGGCCCGCTCGGAGGGTTACCGCTACGTGACGCACATCGCGGAGGAAGCGGTGCGCACGCTGCGCGCGGGCAAGGTGTTGGACCTGGAGCAGGTGGGCGCGGACCGCGTCTTCACCCCGCCGGCCCGCGCCCTGACGGGAGGGAAGGACTCGTGAAGCTGCTCGTCACTGGAGGCACGGGGTTCCTGGGCACGCACCTGGTGCCCAGGCTGGTCGCCGCGGGCCACGACGTGCGCCTCATCGCGCGCTCGAAGCCGTCCGGCCCCGCATTCGACAAGACGGAGGTCCTCCAGGGCGACCTGAAGGACCGGGACGCGGTGCGCCGCGCGCTCGTGGGCGTGGACGCCGTCTACCACCTGGCGGGGCTCGTCTCCTTCCAGAACAAGGACGCGCGGCGGATGTACGAGCTGCACGTGGACTGCACGCGCGAGTTCCTGCGCGACGTGCGCGAAGCGGGCGTGAAGCGCGTCATCCTGGGCTCCACCTCCGGCACCATCGCGGTGTCGAAGGAGGAGCGCGTGGGCACGGAGGACGACGACTACCCCATCACCACCGTCGCCAACTGGCCCTACTACCTGTCGAAGATCTACGAAGAGAAGCTGGCGCTGGAGTACTGCCGCAAGCACACCATCCCGCTCGTCGTCATGAACCCCAGCCTGCTGATGGGGCCCGGGGATGACCGGCTGTCCTCCACCTGGACGGTGGTGAAGTTCCTCAACCGGGAGATTCCGTCCATGCCCGGCGGCGGCATGTCCTTCGTGGACGCACGCGACGCGGCGGACGCCTTCGTCCAGGCGCTCACCCGGGGCGAGGTGTACGGCCGCCACCTGATGGGCGTGAACATGTCCCTGGCGGACTTCTTTGAACGGCTCCAGCGCCTCACCGGCGTGCCCGCGCCGCGCATGAAGCTGCCCCGCGAGCTCAACATCTGGGGCGGCAAGCTGCTGGAGCAGTGGGCCAAGGTGCGCGGCACCGTGGCGAAGCTGGATCCGCAGGAAGTGGAGATTGGCGAGCACTGGTTCTACCTGGAGCCCGCCAAGGCCGAGCGCGAGCTGGGCTTCAAGGCCCGCGACGTCCACGAGACGCTGCTGGACACCGTGCAGTACGTCTACGGGAAGATGCCGCCGGACAGCCTGCCCGGCACCCGCGGCCGGCTGGCCGAGACGCGCGAAGGCACCTGAGCG
Organism: Corallococcus sp. CA047B; assembly: GCF_003612065.1. NCBI lineage: Bacteria > Pseudomonadati > Myxococcota > Myxococcia > Myxococcales > Myxococcaceae > Corallococcus > Corallococcus sp. CA047B. The sequence goes on along the minus strand of NZ_RAWD01000059.1, from coordinate 5,279 downwards.
GTGTTCAAGTGAAGCGGCGCGGTGTGCTCCCCTACGGGGAGGACGCCGCGCCGTGCTGCTTTCCGCTCACCCGCTCCACCAGCCGGGCGGCGCGCGGGTCGGTGTCCTTGCGGTACCAGACCCAGGCGGCCGCGAAGAAGGCGATGCCCAGCAGCACGAAGAGGAGCCGCGCCAGGAAGGACGGACCGCCCGCTTCGGACGCCATGCGCTTCAGCCCACCACGCGGTTGCGGCCCGTCTTCTTGGCCTTGTAGAGGTTCATGTCCGCCACCTTGATGAACTGGGTGGGCTCCGACATCTCCGGGGCCACTTCCGCCACGCCCAGGGAGATGGTGACGGGGATGACCTTGTCCTCGAAGGTGAAGACCTTGTCCTCCACCAGCTTGCGGATCTTCTCCGCGAACACGCGCGCCTTGTCCGGCCCGTCCTCCGGCATCACGACAGCGAACTCCTCGCCGCCGTAGCGCGCGAAGCACTGCTCGCGGCGCACCAGCCGCTTGATGGACTGGGCCAGCTCCCGCAGGACGTAGTCCCCGGCCAGGTGGCCGTGCACGTCGTTGATCTGCTTGAAGTGGTCGATGTCGAACATGAACATCGACAGCGTGCGCTGGTACCGGTGCGAGCGGCCCATCTCCCGCTCCAGGTACTCCAGGAAGTAGCGCTTGTTGTTGATGCCCGTGAGACCGTCCGCGATGGTCAGCGTGTAGATGGTCTCGTGGTACTGGGTCTCGATGTTGTCGCCATCGAGGAACTTGAAGATGGAGCCGCCCACCTTCACCAGGTCCCCGCTGCGCAGCGGCTGGGCCTGGAGCACCTCCTTGTCGTTCAGGTAGGTGCCGTTGGTGGACTGGAGGTCCTCCACGAACATCTTCCCCTGGCGACCCCAGATGCGAGCGTGGCGGCGGGACACGTTGTCCAGGTCCACCACGATGTGGTTGTGCTGGTCGCGACCGATGGTGAACTCGGTCTCTTCCAGCACGTACTTCTTGCCCAGCTCCGGTCCGTGGATCTGCACGAGGCAGCACTCCGTGCCGCGCTCGGGTCCTGGGGTGAGGCTGGAGATCTTGGTGACTCGGGTTTGGTCGCCAGACATCGCGGTGCCCACGCTAGCACGCCGCGTCCAGGGAAGCCACGCAAGGCGAGGGGACCCACCGGGTTGCACCCCTCCTCCTACATCCTCTGAAACCAGGAGGGGATGGGACCTCCGTCCCCCCCTCGCGGTTGGGCATTCAACGGTACGCGAAGAGGCGCTCGCACGGGCATTGTGGGATGGCGGGCCGGGGCTAACGTGGCCGGCACCTATGTCAAAGCTGCTGGCCATGATCCTGGCGGGAGGCGCGGGCACGCGCCTGGAGCCGCTGACGCGTGAGCGGGCGAAGCCCGCGGTCCCGTTCGGCGGGCGCTACCGCATCATCGATTTCGTCCTCTCCAACTTCGCCAACTCCGGCGTGTACCGGATGAAGGTGTTGACGCAGTACAAGAGCGACTCGCTCAACAACCACCTGTCGCGCGCGTGGCGCATGACGGCGTTCCTGGGCCACTACGTGGAGGCGGTGCCCGCGCAGATGCGCACCGGCCTGGACTGGTACAAGGGCAGCGCGGACGCCATCTACCAGAACCTCAACATCATCACGGACGAGGAGCCGGACCACATCTTCGTGTTCGGCGCGGACCACGTGTACCGGATGGACGTCCGCAAGATGCTGGACTTCCACATCGAGCGGAAGGCCGCGTGCACCGTGGCGGCCATCCCCGTGCCCATCGAACAGGGGCGCGAGTTCGGCATCATCGACGTGGGGCCGGACGGGCGGATGCTCCAGTTCCTGGAGAAGCCCAAGGACCCGCCGCCCATGCCGGGCAACCCGAAGATGTGCCTGGCGTCCATGGGCAACTACCTCTTCAGCACCGACACGCTGGTGAAGGAGGTGGTGCGGGACGCCGCGGACGAGAAGAGCGCGCACGACTTCGGCAAGTCCATCATCAGCGAGCTGTACAAGCACGAGCCCGTGTACGTGTACGACTTCGCCCAGAACACGCTGTCCGGCCAGGAGGACAAGGAGCGCGGCTACTGGCGCGACGTGGGGAACATCGACGTGTACTACCAGTCCAACATGGACCTGGTGGAGGTGGACCCCATCTTCAACCTCTACAACGACCGCTGGCCCATCCACACGCAGCCCAACAACTATCCGCCGGCGAAGTTCGTCTTCGCGGACGCGGACAACAAGCGCGTGGGCAAGGCGACGGACTCGCTGGTGGCCGAAGGGTGCATCATCTCCGGCGGCAGCGTGCACCGCTCGGTGCTGTCGCCCAAGGTGCGGGTGAACTCGTATTCGGAGGTGGAGGACTCCATCCTCTTCGAGAACGTCACCATCGGCCGGCGGTGCCGCATCAAGCGGGCCATCATCGACAAGAACGTGGAGATTCCGCCCGGGATGACCATTGGCTACGACGCGGCGGAGGACAAGCGCCGCTTCCACGTCACCTCCGGCGGCGTCGTCGTCATCCCCAAGGGGATGAAGGTCACCTGACCTTCCAGACGGGCCCCAGACCTTGAAGCGCGACGGGCGTCCCGGAAGTGATTCCGGGGCGCCCGATGTGCATTCAACGAGGAGGCAAGGACCGCGCGCTAGACGAAGGCCGCCTTCACGTCCGGGCGGTTGAGGACGATGAGCGACCAGATGCCCGGGATGAGCGACAGACAGGAGCACGGGCCGCAGCACGGGATGCAACAGATGATGGCGGCGGCCATGGACCAGCCGTAGCTCTGCAGGTTCTTCATCTTCCAGGCGCCGAAGGCCACCACGCCGTTGAGCACCAGCCCGGGCACCGTGAGCACGATGCGGCCCAGGGGCGACAACATCCACAGCATCATGTCCTTCCACTGCTGGGGGATGTCCGGGTTGTCCAGGAAGGGCGCCAGCTGCTCCACATTCGTGGGGCTGGCCATGCTCACCAGCGAGTACAGGAGCGTGAGCCCGGCCATCACCAGCATCAGGATGGAGGGGACGGCCAGGTCCTGGACCGCCTTCGCGCGCGAAGGGCCGGGTTCCGGCGTCGGGGGTGTGCCGTAGGTGTCGTCCATCATCCCTCCACGCGAGGCGTGGCACGCGCGACGGCGGAAGTGCCCGCGCCATGCGGGGGGCATTCCACCCGGCCCCGGGCACCGCGCGCCAGGACAAACGACCACCCGCCGCCCGAAGCCTTCAAGGCCGGGCGGCGCGTGGGGGCGGCGCTCAGGCCGGCTGACGCAGCGCCTTGGCGGGGCGCTTCTCGAAGGCGGCCAGGGTGGTGGCGATCTCCTGGTTCACCTGCCGCAGCATGTCCTGCTTCTCCCGGAACGGCAGGAAGGCGCTCTTGAAGCCGGAGACGATGATGGTGGTGAGGTCCTCCAGCGACAGGCCCAGCTCGCGGTGGGCGAGCCACAGCTCCTTGGTCACCGTGGTGTCGGTGATGAGGCGGTTGTCGGTGTTGATGGTCACCCGCAGGCCGTAGTCGAAATAGAACTTGAGCGGGTGGGACTCCAGCGACTGCACCGCGCCCGTCTGGACGTTGGAGGACGGGCAGACCTCCATGGGGATGCGGTGGTCGTTGACGTAGTTGAGCAGGTCGCCGTCCTCGCGCAGCCGGGTGCCGTGGCCGATGCGGTGCGCGCCCAGGGAGTGGATGGCCTGGGAGATGGACTCGGGGCCGTAGGCCTCGCCCGCGTGGGCGGTGCAGTTGACGTTGTTCTTGAGGATGAGGCGGAAGGCGTCCAGGTGGTCCTTGGCCGGGAAGCTGGCCTCCGCGCCCGCCAGGTCGAAGCCGACGACGCCGCGGTTCTTGTACGCGACGCTGAGCTCCGCGAGCCGCATGGACGTCTGCGGGTTGATGTGGCGGATGCCGCAGACGATGACGGCGCACTTGATGCCCGTCTCGCGCTTGGCGGCCCTCAGGCCCTCCAGCACGGAGTCGATGACCGTGGTCATCTTCAGGCCCTTCTGCAGGTGCAGCGCGGGCGAGTAGCGCACCTCCAGCCAGCGGACGTTCTCCGCGGCGGCGTCCACGGCCAGCTCATAGGCGGCGCGGTAGAGGGACTCGGCCGTCTGGAGCACGGAGAGCGTCACGTCGAACGCGACCAGGTACTCCTCCAGGCTCTTGCACACCTGGCCCATGTGGATGGCCTTCGCGAGCCCGTCCTCGGTGTCCGCGAGCAGCTTCACCTTCTGCTGTTCGGCCAGCTCCAGGATGGTCTTGAGCCGCATGGACCCGTCCAGGTGGCAGTGCAGGTCCGTCTTGGGGAGCGCGTGGAGCAGCTCCTCCGTCACCGCGAGCGTCGGGGGCGGGATGATGTCCGAGCGCCGGGCGGACGACGGGATGCCGGTGGCATTGGGGGTTTCGTCTTCACGAATCGTAGGCATGGTCGAAGTTCCTTGCTTGCGTCATCCTCCCCCAAACCATGCCGTCTCGCGCCTGTCCACGCCTGCCCTGGTTGCCCTGCCTGACGTTGACGCTGGCCGTCATGGCGTGCCAGCGCGCGCCAGTGGACAGCGCGTTCCAGTTCTCCAGTGACGCGTCGTCCCGGGCGGGGCTCACGGCCGTGGCGGATGGCGTCCTGCTGGGCAATGAGGCAGGCACCGTGCTGCGCCTGGACCGCGAGGGCCGCCCCGTGTGGCGCGTGTCCCTGGGCCGCGAGGTGGCGGTGGCGCCCGTGGAAGCAGGAAGCGCCGTCATCGCCGGAACCGTGGTGGGCGACGTCGTCTGTCTGGGGCTGGAGGACGGCAAGGAGCGCTGGCGCCTGGGCGGGGAGCCTCCCGTGCGGACACCGCCGGTGGTGGATGAGTCGCACCGCCGGGTGTTCCTGGTGGCGCCCGACGGCGCGGTGCGCGCCCTGGCGACGGACTCCGGGCAGGTGCGCTGGAAGCGGCCGGCGCCGAAGCCGCAGGTCCCCTCCCCTGCCCTCCCGGGAGTCCCGCCGGAGGGTGGGCCGGCGCCCGCGCCGGTGATGGTGGAGGGGGTGTTGGTGGTGGCGCTCGGGGCGTCCGGGCTGTGGGCGCTGGAGCCGGAGACCGGGGCACCGCGCTGGTCCCTGCCGGTGACGGACGTGGTGGGCCTGGATTCGGAGCGCGACACCGTCTTCGTCGCCACGCGCCCCGGGCGGGTGCTGGCCCTGTCGGTGAAGGACGGGAGCACGCGCTGGGAGCAGCGTCTGGCGGACGGTGTGACGGGGCCTCCGGCGCGGGCGCTGGGCGCGCTGTGGCTGGGCGCCGGGCCGTCGTTGCTGGTGGGGCTGTCCACGTC
>NZ_RAWD01000599.1:0-2205 GCF_003612065.1 Corallococcus sp. CA047B | reverse complement strand
TGTCAACGCAATGCCCCATCGTCCCGCCGTCCGGGGGTCAGTCCGGAGGGGCCAGCCGGGCGTTGGCGTCCCTCAGCCGCGCGGAGAGGTTGCGCGCGATGTTCACGACGATGAAGGTGAAGCCCTCCGCGTGAGCAAGTCGGAAGGTGCGTAAATCCTGTGCGGTGAGCTGGAGCAGCTCCACCTCGCCCAGGGCGCGCACGGTGGCGGAGCGGTGGTCCTTGTCGATGAGGCCCATCTCCCCGAAGAACTCCGGGGGGCCCAGGACGGTGAGCGGCTTCGTCCCGTTGCCGTTCCCCCGGCGCACCACCTCCACCTGGCCGCGCACGATGACGAAGAGGCTGTCGCCCAGGTCGCCCTCCTCGAACACCACCTCGCCGTCCGCGTACCGGTACAGCCGCGCCAGCTCCGCCAGCCGCGCCAGTTCCGGGGGCGCGAGCATCTCGAAGAGGGGGGATGTGGCGATGACGGCCAGCTTCTCCATGTGCTCCCCGCGGGTCCGGCGTATCCGGAGGGTCCGGACGGTCGAGCCTAATCTCCTGACGAGAAGATGAACGGGTAGGAGACGGGGACGTCGTCGCTCGGTTTGAAAGGAAACGTCCAACTGCGGATGGTGGTGACGATGCAACTGCTGACGCCCTCGGAGCGCAGGGTGCTTTCATCCACCTCGATGTTGTCCGCGCGACCGTTGGGCTTGAGGTTGAAGCGGACCATGACCCGGCCCTTGAGGGTGGGGTCCCGCTTGAGTTCCTTCTCGTAGCAGCGCTGGATGGACGCCTTCATGCGCTGGATGAAGCGCGCCATGTCCTTGGGGCTGACCTCGGAGCTGTCCACCTCCGCGGCCGCGTCCGCCACCTGGGGCGCCTTGACGGTCTGCCGGGTGCCGGTGTCCACCTTGCCGGCGCCCTGGGTGACCTGGGCGCCGATGCCCGCGGCCTTGCCACCGGTGTCACCCTGGGGGTTGGCGATGCCGTTGCCGCCGCCCGAGCCCACGGCGAGCGCGCCGCCGCCGGTCTGCGCGCCGGCGAGCGCATCCGCCACGCTGGTACCGCCCATGCTCTCGCCGAGCACGTTCTCCAGGGCACCGCCTTCGCCCTTGCTGCCAAGAATCTTGAGCAGGCCCGTGCCTGCCACCCGGTTCACCAACTGCTGACGCTGCTCCGCCGTGCTGGCCGCGGGCGTCGGCGTGGTGGCCGCGGTGGCGGTCTTCTTCGGCGGGGCCTTGGTGTCATCCGGCTTCTTGTCCGGGGACGTGCCGGTGTCCTTCGGCTCCTCCTTCACCGGGGCCTGCGGCGGGATGAAGGCGCGCACGAAGCGGTCTTCCAACTGCTCCAGTTCGACCTCCGCCTCCACCGGCGTGGGCCGGGTGACGATGAGCGCGACGCTGAGCACGTAGAGCACCAGCATCGCCGCGAGGATGAGGAAGAAGAGCTGGTCCAGGGTGCGCCACGAGCTGGACTTCAGCTCCGGCGGGAGTGCGGGCTTCGAGCCCTCCGGGGGGGCGGGGACGAAGTGGAAGAAGAGCGTGGCGTCGGGCAGCTCCACCTTGCCGCGGGCGCTCTCCTGCAGGGGGAGATCGAAGGTGTCGTCCTCGCGGCGCGTGGCGAGGCCCTGGGTGCGAAGCGCGTCGAAGTCCACGTCCGACGAGCCCAGGTTGACGCGGCCCTGCATGTGCTCGTCGATGATGAGGTGGAACTGGTTGGCGCGGTTCTCCAGCACCTTGAAGCGCCCGGGGCGCTCCTGCGCCGCGGGCAGGACGATGGTGTTGCGGGCGTCATCGCCGATGGTGACGGAGTCGTGGAGGACGTGATGCTCCTCGACGATGCGGCCATCCTGGATGACGCCGACGCGCAGCAGCTTGTGGGCGGTTTGAAGGGCCATGGCGCTAGAAGGGGTCCTGATCCACGCTCTGGACCACCTTGGGCACGAAGCTCTCGGTGCGGTTCAGGTCGTCGAAGCTCGGTTTGGAGCGGTCGAGAAAATAGAAGGCTTCCGGCTTCTGGATGCGGCCCTCGACGGTGATGGCCTCCAGTTGGATGGCCTTGGGCGCCTTCTTGGTCGTGGCGGGGGTCGCGCTGTCCGCGGACTTCGGGGCGGGCGCGGGGTCCTCCGCCCGGGACGGACGGGCGGCGACGAGCAGGAGGAGCAGGAGGGCGGGGCGCATGGGCGTGTCTACGGGACTTCGGAGGGCACCTTAGCCGAGGC
>NZ_RAWD01000598.1:0-2205 GCF_003612065.1 Corallococcus sp. CA047B | reverse complement strand
CGTCTGATCCGTCCGCGCCCACCGGGGCCCGCATGGGCCCCCTCACCTGTCCCACCCCGCGTGGGCCTGTCCGCACTGGAGCCTGCATGAAGCCCTCCTTGTTCCCCGTCGCGGTGTCCCTGCCTGGAGCGGAGGTCCGCCCATGAGCGAGCGCCTGCGCCATGCCCTGTGTCGCGAGGAGCACCCGGCGCGCGCCGTGCTGTTCGGCGCCAACACACAGGGGGCCGGCTTCTCCGAGAGCGTACGGGGCCGGTCCGACATGCCCCGGACGCTCTTCAGCGCCGACTTCATGCGCGAGGCCGACAACGGCTCCCCGTCCCTCACGGAGCTGCTGGAGGACGGGGAGGGCCTGTTCGATGCGGGCAACCTTCCCGTGGAGGGCCTCGCGGTGCCGGCGCAGGTGGCCGTGGTGCGCGAGCGCTTCGCCTCGCTCTTCCTCAAGGGGCAGCGCGCCATTGGCGTGGGGGGCGATCACCACATCAAGTACGCGGCCCTGGCCGCGGTGAGTGACGTGTTCGAGGACTGCGGCGTCGTCTACGTGGACGCCCATCCGGACTGCGCCCGGGATGACGCGCTGGCGTTCGACTCCATCCTCCACCACGCCTGGAAGCTGCCCCACCTGCGGCCGGAGCGGACGTGCCTGTTCGGCATCCGGCAGGTGAACGCGCGCGAGAAGGAGGGGCTGCGCGCGTGGAAGCCGGGCGTCATCCACGCCACGGAGCTGGTCGAGCGGGGCCTGCCGGCGGTGCTCGAGTCGATGGCGGCGCAGCTGGGCGACGTGCGGCGCGTGTTCGTGTCCGTGGACCTGGACGGGCTCGCGCCCCATGAGGTCCCCGCCGTGGAGGCGCCCTACCCTGGCGGCCCCACCTTCCGCGAGCTGCTGGTGCTCCTGCGGGGGCTGGCCCGGCGCTACGAGCTGGTGGGCATGGATGTCAGCGAGTTCATCCCCGAGTTCGATCCGGCCCGGCTCACCGCGCTCGTCACCGCGCGGCTGGTGAAGGAGTTCGCGGCGCTGCCCGCGCCCGGGTGAGGACCCGGGCCTCATGGCCGCGCCTCCACGGTGTGGGACGCGGCGAACGAACCCGTGCGGGTGGGATCCAACGCGCGGCGCAGGGCGTCCAGCGTCGGCGTCACCGCGCCCTCGCGTGAGGCTCGCAGCCGGAGGGGCACGGCCTCATGGCCCCGCAGGCGCAGGTCCACGCGCCAGCCTTCGGCGGGAGGGCTCACCGCCAGGGCCGTGAAGGCGGCCGCCTCCGCGGGCAGCTCGGGGAGGCTCGGGCTCAGCGACCAGGAGATGAGGGCCGCGCGCGGCACCTCCAGGCGCAGCGACGCGCCTTCCGGGGCGGTGAGGCGCAGGGACACCTGTCGCTCCGCGCCCTGGTGTTCCACGCGCTCCACGGTGAGCCGTGGCGGCGGGAGGTGCGACCCGTCAGGCTCGGTGGGGCGCGCCTCCGGGAGGGAGAGCTCCGTCTGGGCTTGCGCGGCCTGGGCCCCGGTGAGCCCGGGGGCGAGCGTGCCGAGCGACAGCCCGTCCATGCTCTGGAGGACGAGGACGCTTCCGGAGGCGTCGGTCCGCTCCACCGCGCGCAGCCTCCGCGGGTGCTCCGCGTCGTGAGGCGCCACGAGCGCCAGCGCCACCCATCCGCCCAGCGCGAGCCCACCCACGCCCAGCAGCGCGGGGCGCCCTCCTTCCGCCCACGGCAGCGCGGCCGCGACCATCCACGCTCCCGCCAGCGTGGGCAGCGCCACGAGGAGCGCGATGACGCCATCCAGCGGGAACGGCACCAGCAGGTGTCCCGTCAGCGGAAGGGCCAGCGCCAGCAACCGCGACGTCGCCTGAGCCATCAGGCAGAGCCCGGGAAGCAGGCCCAGCGCGAGCGCGACGCCGCGCCACCGGGGCACCCGGGCCGCCACCAGGAGCCCCCCGGACCCTCCCAGCAGCCAGAGGAGCAGTGGGTACGTCACGCCCACGCCCGCGGACGTTCCCACCGCAGTGAGGCAGGCGCCCCATGCGAGCGCTCCACTCCAGCGCTCGAAGTACCGGGACGCTCCCTCCGCCTTGCGTCGGGTCACGGCCCTTGCCCACCAGGCCTCGCCCACGAGCGTCCCCGCGACCGCGAGCGCTCCGTACGTGACGAGCCCCAGCACCGGCGTGCCGTACCACCCCTGCGGACGTCCCAGGACGAACCCCACCAGCACCGCGCC
>NZ_RAWD01000597.1:0-2218 GCF_003612065.1 Corallococcus sp. CA047B | reverse complement strand
GGCGGGTGCTGGGGCTCGTGCCCAAGGAGAAGCTGCCCACCTACAACGTCTTCTACGAGGGCCGCACGTTCGGCCACGGCCAGCCGGGCATGGCGGAGACGCACCGGGGCGTGCCGCTGGGCGACTACCTGTTCCAGTTCGACTTCGGCGTGGTGGCGCCGGAGGTGTGCGAGGACATCTGGAGCGCGGATGGCCCCATGCGCCGCCGCGCGTACTCCGGCGGAGAGCTGGTGGTGAACCTGTCCGCGTCCCCCTTCCGGCTGGGCTTCTGGGACACGCGGCGTGAGCTGCTGGCCACGAGAGCCTCCGACCACCAGGTCACCATCGCGTACGCGAACGCGGTGGGCAGCAACGACGGGCTCGTGTTCGACGGCGGCGGCTTCATCAACCAGAACGGCCGCCCCGTGCTGGAGACGCCGCGCTTCCAGGAGGGCTACACCACGGCGGTGGTGGACCTGGACCGCACGCTGCGGCTGCGCACGGAGAACACCACCTGGCGCGTGGACCGCGAGTCCTGGGTGACGTCCGGCGGGCAGAAGGTGCCCACCGTGGACTGCACGCAGGTGAAGACGAAGCGCGACACGCTGGCCTACCCGGTGCCCGCGCACCGCAGCTTCTTCCTGCCCGCGCCGGACACCCGCCGCCCCGCGCGCGTGGCGCTGTGCGAGGACATCCTGGACGCGCTGGCGCTGGGCGTGGGCGACTACTTCGAGAAGACGCGCGCCTTCAAGCTGTTCGGCATCGCGCTGTCGGGCGGCCGGGACTCGCTGCTCACGCTGCTCATCGCGCACCGGTACGCGAAGCGCGCGCGGCCGGACAACCCGGGCTCGCTCATCCAGGCGTTCTACATGCCCAGCCCCTACTCCAGTCAGCAGACGCGCGACGCGGCGGAGACCATCGCGCGCGAACTGGGTGTGCCCTTCCAGGTGGTGTCCATCGAGGAGGCCTTTGAACGGGAGAAGGCCGCCGCGCAGCAGATGCTGGGCGAAACGAAGCTCACGCCCATCACCGAGCAGAACATCCAGGCCCGCATCCGCGCTCAGCGCATGTGGAACTGGAGCAACTCCTGCGGCGGGCTGTTCCTCCAGACGGGCAACATGAGCGAGAAGTCGGTGGGCTACACCACCATCGGCGGCGACCTGATGGGCGCGCTCGCGGTCATCGCCAACGTGCCCAAGACGGTGGTGATGTACCTCTTGGACTACCTGCAGGAGACCACCGGCTACGAGGGCATCCGCAAGGTGCTGGCCAAGCCCGCGGGCCCGGAGCTCGCGCACGACCAGGTGGGCGAGGAGGAGCTGATGCCCTTCCCCATCCTGGACGCGTGCTTCTACCTGCACGCGGGTGAGAAGCTCACGCCGTCGGAGATGCGCACCGCGCTCACCGCGATGTTCCCGGAGGTGGAGGCACAGCGTCTGTCCAGCTACGTGGACCGCTTCGTGAAGCTGTTCCACCAGTCCATCTACAAGTGGGTGCAGGCCCCGCTGTCGCTGCACATCGGCAACCTGGACCTGGACCGTGAACGCGCGCTGCAATTGCCTGTCGTCACCGGTTCGGCGTGGCTGCGCGACGCATGAAGCGTGTCTGCCATTGACGCAGGGGAGGGAGGCGGACAAGCCTTCCTCCCCCGTGAAGTGGCTCTGAAACCACGTCTCCCCGCCTGCTGGGCGGACAGGCGGGTCGGCTGTCCTTGATTCCCATTCAACGGGTTGCCGGATGTGGCTCGCACGACAACCTTCATGTCAGTCAGTCGACGATGGAGGTATGGGATGAAAGCGAAGATTCTGGCGGGCGCCATCGCGGCGCTCATGTACGGAACGGGTGCGGCGGCGGCGGAGAAGGATTGCCCTCCAGGGCAGGCCGCGGTCCACAAGGACAAGGACACGACGGCCCAGGTGGCTCCTGAGAACGTGCAGGAGGAGGACGTCATCATCGAGGAGGCGCCGCTGGATGAGTCGCTCCAGGGGACGGGAGGCAGTGGTTCGTCGTCCATGGACGACTCCAAGAGCCTGGGCACCACCGACCAGGACCTGAAGCAGAGCGGCACCGGGGGCAGTGGTGCCATCTACCTGAACCAGCCGATGCGCTGCGAGCCGGTGGAGCAGCCAGGGACGGGTGGCAGCGGCAGCGTCATGGAGCCGCAGTCGAGCACGCCCACCCCGCCTCCGCCTCCCGCGGCGCAGCCTCCGGCCGCTCCGCGGGAGGCGGAGGCGGGGTG
>NZ_RAWD01000596.1:0-2224 GCF_003612065.1 Corallococcus sp. CA047B | reverse complement strand
GGTGGTGGCGGGGGGCGGCGTGCACGCGGAGACGCGCTACATCGCGCCCACCGTGCTGGCGGACGTGACGCCGGAGGCGCCGGTGATGGAGGAGGAGATCTTCGGGCCGCTGTTGCCGGTGCTGCGCTTCGAGTCCCTGGACGAGGTGGTGACGCAGGTGCGCGCGGGAGGAAAGCCCCTGGCGATGTATGTGTTCAGCCAGGATGAGGCGACCGTGGAGCGTCTGTTGAAGGAGACGAGCGCGGGCGGCACGGTGGTGAACAACGTGGTGTTGCACAACGTGAACCCGCACCTGCCCTTCGGCGGCATCGGGCAGAGCGGCGTGGGCGCGTACCACGGGGAGACGGGCTTCAAGGCGTTCAGCCATGAGCGCGCGGTGGTGCGCCAGGGACGCACGTCGTTCACCAACCTCTTCTTCCCACCCTACCGGGGCAAGGCGCAGCGACTGGCGCGGCTCGCGAGCAAGCTGTTCGAGTAGGCCCGGCCCTCGCGTCGGTTGAACGCGAGGGCACCGCCCTTCACATCAGCTGCGCAGACCGGGCGCTTCCTGGCCCGTGCGCGCGACGTACTCCGTGTAGCCACCGCCGTACTTGTGGATGCCGTCCGGGGTCAATTCCAGCACCCGGTTCGACAGCGCTCCCAGGAAGTGCCGGTCGTGGGACACGAACAGCATCGTGCCCTCGTAGCGCGACAGCGCCGTGATCAGCATCTCCTTCGTGCCCATGTCCAGATGGTTCGTGGGCTCGTCCAGCACCAGGAAGTTCGGCGGGTCGTAGAGCATCTGCGCCATCACCAGACGCGCCTTCTCACCACCCGACAGCACCCGGCACTTCTTCTCCACCTCGTCGCCGCTGAACCCGAAGCAGCCCGCCAGCGCCCGCAACGAACCCTGGCCCGCGCGCGGGAACGAATCCGACAGCGACTCGAACACCGTCTTCTCGCCGTCCAACAGGTCCATCGCGTGCTGCGCGAAGTAACCCATCTTCACGCTGCCGCCCAACGCCACCGAACCTTCGTCCGGCTGCGTGGTGCCCGTCACCAGCTTGAGCAACGTGGACTTGCCCGCGCCGTTCACGCCCATCACCGCCCAGCGCTCCGCGCGACGCACCAGGAAGTCCAACCCCTCGTAGATGGTCCGCTTGCCGTAGCCCTTGTAGACGTTCTTCAGGTTCACCACGTCGTCACCTGAACGCGGCGGCGGCTGGAACTCGAAGAGCACCGTGGAGCGGCGCTTCGGCGGCTCCACCTTCTCGATCTTCTCCAACTTCTTCACCCGGCTCTGCACCTGCGCCGCATGCGACGCGCGGGCCTTGAACCGCTCGATGAACTTGATCTCCTTCGCGAGCATCGCCTGCTGACGCTCGTACTGCGCCTGCTGCTGCGCTTCGTTCTGCGCGCGCTGGCCCTCGTAGAAGTCGTAGTTGCCCGAGTACGTCGTCAGCGAGCCACCGTCGATCTCCACCACCTTCGTCACGATGCGGTTCATGAACTCGCGATCGTGCGACGTCATCAGCAGGCCGCCCTCATACCCCTTGAGGAAACCCTCCAGCCAGATGAGCGACTCCAGGTCCAGGTGGTTGGAAGGCTCGTCCAGGAACATCGCGTCCGGCCGCATCAGCAGGATGCGGGAGAGCGCCACGCGCATCTTCCAACCGCCCGACAGCGCGCCGACGTCGCCGTCCATCATCTCCTCGGTGAACCCGAGGCCCGCGAGAATCTCTCGCGCCCGTCCCTCCAGCGCGTACCCGCCCAGCTCCTCGAACCGGCCCTGCACGATGCCGTAGCGCTCGACGAGCTTCTCCATGTTGTCCGCCTGGTCGGGGTCCCCCATGGCGGCCTCCAGCGCCTTCATCTCCGCCGCGACGGTGCTGACCGGGCCCGCGCCGTCCATGACCTCGGACACCGCGCTGCGGCCGGCCATCTCGCCCACGTCCTGGCTGAAGTAGCCAATGGTGACGCCCCGGTCGATGGAGACCTGTCCTTCGTCCGGGTACTCCTGGCCGGTCATCATCCGGAACAGCGTCGTCTTGCCCGCGCCGTTCGGGCCCACCAGGCCCACCTTTTCTCCCTTGTGGAGCGCAGCCGACGCCTCCACGAAGAGGAGCTGCTGCCCGTGCTGCTTACCGATGTTGTCGAGACGGATCATGTGCGTACCGAAGAGGCCCGGGAATCAGGCGGCGCGCCCTTATGCCACGGCCCGCCCCCCAGGGGGATGCTTCCGAAC
>NZ_RAWD01000595.1:0-2255 GCF_003612065.1 Corallococcus sp. CA047B | reverse complement strand
TGACCCTTCCCCCCAACCTCCAGCGTCCCGTCCCCCCGCGCGTGGAGGTGACGCCGTCGAACCCGAAGCCGCAGGCGGCCGCGCAGCAGGCGGAGCTGCCCCAGGCGAAGGTCGTCACCTCGGTGGAGACCGCGCCGACGGCGGCCCAGACGGAGCGGGCCTCGGACGCCTTCGCGGCGCAGGAAGCCCTCCAGATGCTTTCGGGCTGGGCGAGCCGCTTCGCGTCGGGCGCGGGGAGCCCTCCCGAGTCTGACGCGCTGCGCGTGGGCCAGGCCTGCGCTCCCCAGGAGGCGGCGCCGGAGATTGGCGACTGGGAGGACGACGCGTCGGTGGTGCGGCAGACCAAGGAGAAGAACTGCGGCGCCGCGGTGGCGGTGATGCTGGGCAACGAGAAGGGCACCGGCAAGACGCAGGGCGCGTCGGACACGGAGAAGATGGACGCGCTGGATTCGCGCTTCACCGACGGCGACGGCACGACGCCCATCGAGCTGTCCAACATGCTCGCGAACCAGGGCGTCAAGGTGACGGAGTCCTCGTCCAAGCTGGACAAGGGCGTCCTGGACAACGCGCTCAGCCGCGATGGCAAGGCCGCGGTGCTGGTGGACTCCGCCAAGGTGGACCCCAAGGCGAAGGGCGACGAGAAGGGCCAGGCGCACTGGGTCACCGTGGAAGGCAAGGACGACCAGGGCCGCTACAAGGTGAAGGACCCGAGCACCGGCAAGAGCGTCAAGATGGACGCCGACAAGCTGTCGGACGCCGTGGACACCAGCCTGCGCGAGCACAAGACGGGCGGCATGGTCATCGTCGAGGGCGCCAACGGCGCTTCCGAAGCGGACATCGTGGGGGAGAGCAACGCGAAGGTGGCGACGCTCGCCAACGAAGAGGGCGGCGGCTCCCGCGCCATGGCCAACTTCGGCCGCGAGTCCTCCTAAGGACTTCCGCCTCCCATGGCCCTGCCCCGGTTCATCCGCCACGGTCCGCTGCGCGTTGCCCTGCCTGACGGCTGGTTCGACGCCAGCCACATCGTGGCGGTGGGGCCGGAGGAGGACGGCTTCCGCGCGAACCTCGTCGTGTCGCTGGAGCCCACGGGCCCCGGTGAGACGCTGGAGCAGTTCGCCGCGCGCATGCTGGAGGGCGTGCGCGGGGCGCAGGCCTTCCACCAGGTGTCGCAGCAGAAGGCCACCCTCGGCGCCAACGCGGGCGTGCTGCGCGAGTACACCTTCCGGATGGAGTCGCTGACGCTCGCGCAGCTCCAGTTCTACGTGCTGCGCGAACAGGTGGGCTTCACCTTCACGTACACGCAGTTGGCGGAGCGGCTGGCCACGACGCGCCACGAGGCGGAGGCGCTGCTCGCGTCGGTGACGTTGGATTCAATGGCGGAGCTCGCGCTGCGTCCCACGCACTTCCGCGCCTGAGTCCCGCCCGGGCCTTCCTTCAGACGACCAGGTGCTCCACGACGCGCAGCCGCAGCAGCTGGCGCGCCAGCTCCTGCACCTGCTCCACCTCCTGCTGGCCCAGGGCCTTGCGCAGCGCCAGCTTCATGTCCGTGGACGCGCGCAGCAGCAGGGTGCGCAGCTGGGCATTGCTGAGCAGGGGGTTGAGGCGCCGCAGGTGGCCCACCAGCGCCCCCAGCTGGGCCAGGGTCAGGCCGGCGACCATCACCTGCGTGGTGGAGCCCTCGTCCGGGCTCTGGCTGATGGCCAGCATCCACGGGGACAGGAGCTGGGAGCGGGTGAAGTCCCGCCCGTACGTCACGCCCAGCCGCGCGCACTCCTCCACCATGGGGCCGCTGTCGTGGCCGGAGATGACGGGCTGGACGCGGGCGGCCTCGTACTTCTGGAGCACCTCGTCGTAGCTCTTGCGCACGGCGGTGCCCTGCGGGCTGCGCACGAACTCCGTGAAGGCCTCGTGCACCTCGCGCCGCAGCGACTGGAGCAGCGTGGCGTCGTCCGCGACGGCGGACTCGCCCAGCGCCAGGGCCAGGTACTGCCGGTCCTCGGGGACCGCGTTCGCGGACTTCCACCACTCGTGGGCCACGGAGCTTTCGCTCAGGACCACGGGCAGGGTGACGACGCCCTGGCGGCCGGGGTTGGCGAGGAAGTTCGTGAGCTTCATCACCACTTCGGACAGCCCGCGGAACTGCCGGTTGAGCAGGGCCACGCGCAGCTTCGCGCGGCCCTCCGCGGCCTCCTTCGCGGCGTTGGGGGACTGCCCGTCGGTGGCGGTGCGCTCGCGCGGGGCTTCGGAGGTCGGGG
>NZ_RAWD01000594.1:0-2257 GCF_003612065.1 Corallococcus sp. CA047B | reverse complement strand
GCCTTGGGGGTGGGACGGTAGGGTGTACGCGCGCCGCGTGCCGTCCTCCGGACTTCGTGACATACCCGTGCGGCCTTGCGTGGAGAAACCAACGCTCGACCCACGCGCGCTGACTCATTTCTTTCAGCCACCCGGAATCGTTCTAGCTTGGTCGGTCGTTTCCAGAGGACGCCATGCCCGAGGTACTCGTCGTCGATGACAGCAAAGTGATGCGCGAGATGGTGGTCGCCTGCCTGCGGCCCTATCCGGACAGCCGCTTCACGCAGGCTTCCAGCGGGCTGGAGGCCATCGAGCAGTTGTCGCTCAAGGCCTATGACCTGCTCGTGCTGGACCTGAACATGCCGGACATCGGCGGCATCGAGGTGGTGGAGTTCGTGCGCGGGCAGGACCAGCTGCGCGCGCTGCCCATCATCATCGTCACGACCCGCGGCGACGAAGCCTCCCGCGAGCGGGCGCTGGGGGCCGGCGCGAGCCTCTTCATGACCAAGCCCTTCACCCCGGACTCCCTCCAGGGCGCTGCCCGGTCCCTGCTGGAGAAGGCTCCGGACGAGGCGTCGCGCGGGTGACGACGCCCGGGGAGTTCGCGGAGTTCCTCCCCGCCTACCTGGCCGAGGTGGATGAACTGCTGGCCTCCGCGCAGCGGGACCTGCTCGCCGTGGAGGAGGCCGTCCGCCGGGGCGCCGCCCAGCCGCGCGCCGTGCGGGAGCTGTTCCGCGCCCTGCACACCATCAAGGGCCTGTCCGCCATGGTGGACGTGGAGCCCATCGTCTCCGTGGCGCACTGGATGGAGGCGTCCCTTCGGGTGGCGGATCAATCCGGAGGCCGCCTGCCCGAGTCCAGCGTGGAGCCGCTGGTGGAGGGCCTGCGCGCCATCGAGCAGCGCGTACGGCAGTTGGGCGCCGGCAAGCCGGCCTCGCCCGCGCCCGCGAACCTGCTGGAGCGGCTGGAGGCGCTGGGGCCCCAGGTGCTGGAGGTGGCGCCCCGGGCGCCCCGGGCCGTCGTGCTGGACGCCCAGGCCGCGTTCGCCTCCAAGCTCGCGCCGTCGGAGCGCGAACAACTGGAGGGCGGACTCGCGGGAGGTCAGCGCGCGATGCGGCTGGACTTCGTGCCCTCCGCCGAGCGCGCCGCGAAGGGCCTGAACATCAACACCGTGCGCGAGCGCGTGGGCAAGCACGGCGACATCGTGAAGGTGCTGCCCCTGTCGGGTGCCGCGGCGGGCGGGGCCTCGCTGGCGTTCGCGCTGCTGCTGCTCACCCAGGCGGAGGACGCGGTGCTCCTGGAGGCCGTGGGCGGCGCTCCCGCCACGGTGCGCTCGCTGGCGGTGGCCGCGCCCCCGGGGGCCCCGGCGGACAGCCTCCCTCCGGCGCCGGTGCCCGGCGTCCCCGCCGTCCCCGGCGCCCTGGGCGTGCCGGGCCCCGAGGATGAGCTGGACGAGCCGGAGGTGCGCCGGGGCGGCGGCCTCTTGCGCGTGGAGGTGTCGCGGCTGGACGAAGCCATGGAGTGGCTGGCGGCGCTCGTGGTCAACCGCTCCCGGCTGACGCGCGCGGTGGCGGCGCTCACCGCGGCGGGGGCGCCCACGCGGGAGCTGGCGGCCATCCTCCAGGAGAACGGCCGGCAGCTTCGCGACCTGCGCTCGGCCATCCTGCGCCTGCGCATGGTGCGCATGGGGGACGTGCTGGAGCGGCTGCCCCTCCTCGTGCGTGGGCTGCGGCGCACCACGGGCAAGGCGGTGCGGCTGGAACTGGACGTGGGCGACGCGGAGCTGGACAAGGCCGTGGCGGACCGGCTGATGCCCGCGCTGGTGCACCTGGTGCGCAACGCGGTGGACCACGCGCTGGAGCTGCCCGACGAGCGGCTCTCCGCGGGCAAGCCGCCGGAGGGGCTGGTGCGCCTGGGCTGCCACGCGCGCTCCAGCGGCCAGCTGGAAATCACTTTGCGCGACGACGGCCGGGGCGTGGACGCGAAGGCGGTGGCGAAGGCCGCGAACGCGCCCGTGCCGGACTCGGTGGACGGCCTGCTGGACCTCTTGTGCCGGCCCGGGCTGTCCACGCGCCAGGAGGCCACGCGCACCAGCGGCCGGGGCATGGGCATGGACATCGTGCGGCGCATCGTCGTGGAGCAGCTGGGCGGCGAGCTGCGCATGGAGACGCGCAAGGGCGCGGGCACCACCTTCACCCTGCGGGTGCCGCTCACGGTGACGCTGGTGGACGCCATCGTCTTTGAATGCGCGGGCCTCAGGTACGCGGTGGCGGTGGGG
>NZ_RAWD01000593.1:0-2285 GCF_003612065.1 Corallococcus sp. CA047B | reverse complement strand
ATGCCGAACCCCTGCCCGCCCCGGGCCAGCTCGCGCAGCCGCTCGCCGTGGTGCTGCTCCAGGTAGGTCTTGAGCCGCAGGCCCAGGGCCAGCTCGATGGTCTCGCACGCGGCGCGAGTGGGCGCGATGACCACCACCCGTCCGCGCGCGGACGACGCGGAAGGGGAAGCGGCATGGGGCGGCAGGTAGCGGTCGGTGGGCGTTCGCACGAGTCCCCGTGATACGCACTGCCGGCCCCTGGGGATAGCTCCGTTTGCAGGAGGCAGGCCTGGAGCCCGGGACAAAATGTCAGCAGCGGTGAGGAATAATTAATCCGGCCCTCGTAGATGTCCCGGCTGGCAAGAAGCCCAGCCCCTGACTCCTTCGAGGGGGACCTCCATGTCCACGTTTCACAAGAACCTGCTGACGGCCTCCATGGCCCTCATCGGTCTGAACGGTTGTGTCTACGGTTACGTCTACGACGCCGGCTCGGGCAGCGCCATCGAGGGTGCGACCGTGACCGTGCTGTCCGGCGTCTGCACCGGCAATGGCTGCGGCACCAACCCCACCTTCCGGCAGACGGAATCGTCGGGGCTCTACGTCTTCGACGCCTACGGCAACCACAACGGCGACACGCAGGTCCAGTTGCTCACCGTGGCGTCCGGCCAGGAAGCCCTCCGGCTCTACTACTCCCGCGCGGGCTACCGCTCCGTGAGCGTCTACCACAAGCCCAAGTACGAGGAGGTCACGCAGGACGGCAACACCTATGAGATCTCCAACGTCCAGCCCGTGTACCTGTGCTTGACGACCGCCATCGACTCCGACGCGGACGGCGTGTGTGACGAAGCGGAGGCCCGCTACGGCACCAATCCCTACAACTCCGACACGGACGGGGACCGCATCAGCGACAACGCGGAGCTGTTCGGCTACGGCGGCGTGGACCTGCGCTACTACGGCGCGGACCCGAAGAAGAAGGACGTCTTCGTGGAGATGGACTACTACCCCGGCCTCAAGCCCACGCAGGGCGCGCTGGATCGCGTGACGGCCGCCTTCGCCGCCGCGCCGGTGACGAACCCGAACGGCACCACGGGCGTCGCGCTGCACCTGGTGGCGGATCAGCAGATCGCCGCGGCCGACGTGGACCTGGACCTGAACCCGGTGTGGACGGACTTCGACGTCATCAAGGCGAAGTACTTCAACGCGCGCCGCGCGCCGTTCTTCCACTACCTGCTGGTGGCGGACCACTACAACGCGGGCGGCTCCAGCGGCATCTCGCGCGGCATCCCCGCGCACGACTTCATCATGACGCTGGGCAACTGGAGCACCCCCGGCGGCACGGAGCAGCAGCAGGCCGGCACCATCATGCACGAGCTGGGGCACAACATCGGCCTGATGCACGGTGGCAACGAGAACGCGAACTACAAGCCCAACTACCTGAGCTTGATGAACTACCACTACCAGCTGGGCGGCCTGCGCGTGGACAACGTGAACGGCGTGCTCGACTACTCGCGCGTGCGCATCGGCACCGTGTATGAGTCGTCCGTCAACGAGTTCTACGCCTTCGCTCCCCTGAGCCCGACCACCGAGGCGGACCTGGCCCACTACGGCGTGCGCATCAACAACGGGTTCGTCAGCGGCACCGCGAGCGCCAACCTCGACTTCAACAACAACGGCGTCATCCTGAACGCGTACGTCGCCCAGGACCTCAACGCCGACGGAGACAGCACGGACGTCTTCGCCGCGTCGCAGAACGACTGGACGGCCCTCGTGTACGACGGCGCGGGCTCCATCGGCGACGGCTGGCTCGGCAACACCCAGGGCCTCGCCCGCTCGGAGCCCTTCTTCGTCGTCCCGGAGAAGACCGAGGCCTGCATCACCGAGCACCCGACGCGCGGCGGCCGGTAGTCCGCCTCCCCCTTCGCTGAACGCAGTCCCCGCCGCCGGGTCCCTCTCGAACAGGGGCCCGGCGGCCCTGCTATTTCCGGCTTCCCTACCCTCCAGGACGTACCGCGCCATGCCGCCACCGATGTAATCTTACAGAATGCCGAAAATCGCCCTCGTGGGATACGGACGGTTTGGACGTGCGCTGGGAGCGCTGCTGGAGGCGGCGGACCTGGGCTACCGGGCGATGGATCCGGGGGCGGCGCTGCCGGAGGCGATTCGCGCCCATTCCGTGCCGGAGCTGCTGGAGGGGGCGGAGCTGGTGGTGGTGGCGGTGCCGGTGCCCCAGGTGCGCGAGGTGCTGCTGGCGCTCAAGCCCCACCTGCGGCCGGAGCACCTGGTGCTGGACGTGGGCAGCGTGAAGG
>NZ_RAWD01000592.1:0-2299 GCF_003612065.1 Corallococcus sp. CA047B | reverse complement strand
ATCCCACCCCCTGCGGCTGCACGAAAAGCCCGCCCGTCCGCCCGTCCCTTTGGGAGCAAGGGAAGCGCTGCGACCGCCCCTGCAATCGTGTTAGAGCCGCCGGTCATGGACGCGACCCCCGAGAAGGATCCTCTCCGCGCACGGCTCCAGCAGATGGAGAAGCAGGCCGAGCAGGGCGGCGGTGCCGACCGCATCGCCAAGCAGCACGAGGCCGGCAAGCTCACGGCCCGCGAGCGCATCGACCTGCTGCTCGACCCCGGCTCCTTCAGCGAGCTGGACAAGTTCGTCACCCACCGCAGCCACGACTTCGGCATGGGCGACAAGAAGATCCTCGGCGACGGCGTCGTCACCGGGTACGGCACCGTGGAAGGCCGGCAGATCTTCGTCTTCGCGCAGGACTTCACCGTGTTCGGTGGTTCGCTGTCGGGCGCCTACGCGCAGAAGATCTGCAAGATCATGGACCTGGCCACCCGCGTGGGCGCGCCCGTCATCGGCCTGAACGACTCCGGCGGCGCGCGCATCCAGGAAGGCGTGGAGAGCCTCGCCGGCTACGCGGACATCTTCCTGCGCAACACGCTGGCGTCGGGCGTGGTGCCCCAGATTTCGCTCATCCTGGGGCCGTGCGCGGGCGGCGCGGTGTACTCGCCCGCCATCACCGACTTCATCATGATGGTGAAGGACACGTCGTACATGTTCATCACCGGCCCGGACGTCATCAAGACGGTGACGCACGAGGAGGTCACCAAGGAGGCCCTGGGCGGTGCGCTCACGCACAACCAGAAGTCCGGCGTGGCCCACTTCGCCGCGGAGAACGAGCAGGCCGCCATCGCGATGACGCGCGAGCTGCTCTCGTACCTGCCCTCCAACAACCAGGAGGACCCGCCCGCGCAGCCGTGTGACGACGACGCGTTCCGCGCCGAGGAGTCGCTCAAGACGCTCGTCCCGGCGAACCCGAACAAGCCCTACGACGTGAAGGAGATTGTCCGCGCCGTCGTGGACAACAAGCACTTCTTCGAGGTGCAGGAGCACTTCGCCAAGAACATCGTCGTCGGCTTCGCGCGCATGAACGGCCGCAGCGTGGGCATCGTCGCCAACCAGCCCGCCATCCTCGCCGGCTGCCTGGACATCGACGCCAGCGTGAAGGCCGCGCGCTTCGTGCGCTTCTGCGACTGCTTCAACATCCCCCTGCTCACCCTGGTGGACGTGCCCGGCTTCCTGCCCGGCACCGACCAGGAGTGGGGCGGCATCATCACCCACGGCGCCAAGCTGCTCTACGCGTACGCGGAAGCCACCGTCCCGAAAATCACGCTCATCACCCGCAAGGCCTACGGCGGCGCGTACGACGTGATGGCGTCCAAGCACATCCGCGCGGACATCAACTACGCCTGGCCCACCGCCGAAATCGCGGTGATGGGCCCCGAAGGCGCGGTGAACATC
This sequence comes from Corallococcus sp. CA047B, assembly GCF_003612065.1. NCBI lineage: Bacteria > Pseudomonadati > Myxococcota > Myxococcia > Myxococcales > Myxococcaceae > Corallococcus > Corallococcus sp. CA047B. The sequence continues at coordinate 862 of NZ_RAWD01000592.1, read as the reverse complement.
ATCTTCCGCGGCGAGCTGCAGAAGGCCCCGGACGCCAACGCCGAGCGCAAGCGCCTCACGGACGACTACCGCGAGAAGTTCGCCAACCCGTTCAAGGCGGCGGAGCTGGGCTACGTGGACGAGGTCATCCGCCCGGAGGAGACCCGCGCCAAGGTCATCCGCGCCCTGGAGATGCTCAAGGACAAGCGCCAGGAGAACCCGCCGCGCAAGCACGGCAACATCCCGCTTTGAGTCCCGGACCGTGCTCGCCCGCCCTCCTCCGCCCGGAGGGCAGGCGGGCATGGACACTTCTGGAAATTCTCAGCTAACGCCGGGGCTTTCACCGGGCCACCCAAGGAGCCCCCCGCGTGTCCCAGCAGCGACGCCTTGTCCTCTTCCTCTCCGACGTCGAAGGTAATCTCACCGCCCTGCGTCAGACGCTCAAAGGCGTGTGCGAGGGCCTGGACCTGCCCACTCCGGAGGTGAAGTGGGTGGAGGCCCGTCCGGACGCGCTCGCCGACGGCGGCTGGCACGTGGCGGAAATTCCGCTCGTGTCCGGCAAGACGTCCGGCAAGGTGTCCTCCCCCGAGGAGCACCTGGATGCGATGACGCAGGCCCTGTCCAAGGACTTCCGCGACCGCTCCATGGGCATGTACGTGGACCGCGAGCACAGCTACGCCCGCGTCTGCATGGCCGCCCCCAGCCGGCCGCCCAAGGCCATGGAGGGCGAGTACCTGGACGTCCTCCGGCAGGCCGCGCGCTGGCTGGATGTGGAGACCACCACCCTGGCCCGGCTCTTCAGCGGGAACGCGGCGCGCAACCTGCTGGCCGCGGCGGTGGACTTCGGCCCGGACGGCAAGCCGGTGGAGGCCCCCGCCCACCC
>NZ_RAWD01000591.1:0-2325 GCF_003612065.1 Corallococcus sp. CA047B | reverse complement strand
GGGCGGAGGACAACTTCTTCGACCTGGGAGGCCACTCGCTGCTGGCGACGCAGGCGATGTCGCGGGTGCGCGGTGCCTTCGGGGTGGAGCTGCCCCTGCGGGCCCTCTTCGAGGCGTCCACCGTCTCCAGGCTCGCGCTGCGCGTGGACGAAGCGCTGCGTGCGCGGCAGGGCGTGAAGGTGCCTCCGCTGACGCCGATGGTGCGCACCGGTGAGCTGCCGCTGTCGTTCGCGCAGCAGCGTCTGTGGTTCCTGGATCAGCTCCAGCCGGGCAATGCCTCCTACAACGTGGCGACAACGGTCCGGCTGGAGGGCGCGCTGGACGTGGCCGCCCTGGAACATGCGGTGACGGAGCTGGTGCGCCGGCACGAGGCCCTGAGAACAACCATCCAGTCGAGCGACGGTCTGCCGTTCCAGCGCATCTCCCCACCGGGTGCCCTGGCGTGGGACGTCATCGACGTGAGCGGACACCCGGATCGCGAAGCCGAGGCCCAGCGCCTCGTCGATGCGTGGACGCGCGCGCCGTTCGATCTCGCGCGGGGACCCCTGCTGCGCACGCGCGTGGTGCGCACCGGGGAGCACGAACACCTGCTCGCGATGGTGATGCACCACATCGTCTCCGACGGTTGGTCCATGGGCGTCCTCGTGCGCGAGGTCGTCGCGCTGTACGCGGCGCATCTGGCAGGCCGTCCCTCGCCGCTGCGGGAGCTGGCGGTGCAGTACGTGGACTTCGCCGCGTGGCAGCGCGGCTGGCTGAAGGACGAGGTGCTCGACGCGCAGGTGGCGTGGTGGCGCGAGCAACTGGACGGCGCGCCCCGGGTCATTGAACTGCCCACGGACCGTCCGCGCACGGCCGCCCCGCTGCTCCGGGGAGCACGCCGCTCCATGACGATTGCTCCCGCGCTGCGTGACGCGCTGTGGAGCCTGGGGCGCAAGGAGGGCGCTACGCCCTTCATGCTGCTGCTGGCGGCGTGGCAGGTGATGCTGTCGCGCTACAGCGGGCAGGACGACGTCAGCGTGGGCACGCCCATCGCGGGCCGCAACCGCACGGAGCTGGAAGGACTCATCGGCTTCTTCGTCAACACGCTGGTGCTTCGCGCCCGGCTGGGCGGTGCGCTGACCTTCCGGGATCTGCTCAAGCAGGTGCGTGAGACGACGCTCGGCGCGCAGTCGAACCAGGAGGTGCCGTTCGAGAAGCTGGTGGAGGCCCTGCGGCCCGAGCGCGACCTGTCTCGACCGCCGCTCTTCCAGGTGATGTTCACGTTCGAGAACCCCCCTCCGCCCGAGGCGACGCTCCCGGGTGGATTGCGCCTGAGCCCGGTGGAGACCGGCGCCCACACGGCGAAGTTCGAGCTGTCGCTGTCCCTGGCGGACACTGCCGGAGGCCTGCTCACGGCGATCGAATACAGCCCGGACCTCTACGACGACGCCACCGCGACGCGGATGCTCGCCCACCTCCAGGTCCTCCTGGAGGCCATCGTCGAGGAGCCCGGCCAGCGCGTGAGCGACCTGCCCCTGCTCCCGGAAGCGGAGCGCCAGCGGGTCCTGGTGGAGTGGAACCATACCGCGCGCGACTACGCGCGGGACGCCTGCGTGCATCACCTGTTCGAGGCCCAGGCCGCGCGGACGCCGGACGCGGAGGCGGTGCGCTTCGAGGGCGAGGTCCTCACGTACGCGCAGCTCGATCGTCAGGCCAACCAGCTCGCGTGGTACCTGCGAGAGCTGGGCGTGGGGCCCGAAGTGCGCGTGGGCCTGTGCGTGGACCGCTCGCCCCGGATGGTGGTGGGCCTGCTGGGCATCCTGAAGGCCGGCGGTGCGTACGTGCCGCTGGACGCGACGTACCCAACGCCGCGGCTGCGCTTCATGCTGTCCGACGCGGGCGTGGCCGTGGTCGTCACGCTGCAGCGGTTCGCGGACACGCTGCCGCTGGCGGACGAGCGGGTGGTGCTGCTGGACTCCCATGCGGTCGGGGTGCGCTCGCGTCCGGAGACGCGGTGCGACGCGGGCGTGGACGCGGGGCACCTCGCGTACGTGCTCTACACGTCGGGCAGCACCGGTCAGCCCAAGGGCGTGATGGTGCCGCACGGCGGGTTGAACAACTACGTCTCCTGGGCCCTGGAGGCGTACGGCCTGGAGCGGGGCATTGGCGCGCCGGTGCACTCGCCGGTGGTGTTCGACCTGACGGTGACCAGCCTGTTGGTGCCGCTCGTCGCGGGCCGGGGTGTGTGGCTGCTGCCGGAGTCGGACGGGGTGGAGGGGCTTGCGCGAGCGCTGCGAGCCCGCGCGGACTACAGCCTGGTGAAGCTGACGCCGGCGCACTGGGAAC
>NZ_RAWD01000590.1:0-2390 GCF_003612065.1 Corallococcus sp. CA047B | reverse complement strand
CCGCGAGCGGGCGCGGGGGCGGGCAGGGCACGGCGGTCCACCTTGCCGTTGACGGTGAGGGGCAGCGCGGCGAGCGGAGTGAAGGAGGCGGGCACCATGTGCTCGGGAAGGCGTTCGCGCAGCCAGCCGCGCAGCTCGGAGCCGTCGGGTAGCACGGCCCCGGCGACGGGCACGAGATAGGCGGCGAGGCGCCGATCGCCTCCGGCCTCGAGCGCGACGACGGAGGCGTCCTTGACGGTCGGGTGGAGGCGCAGGGCCTCCTCGATTTCGCCCAGCTCGACGCGGTAGCCGCGCACCTTCACTTGATGGTCGGCGCGGCCCAGGTACTCGACGCGGCCGTCGGCCAGGAAGCGGGCGCGGTCCCCTGTCTTGTACAGGCGCGCGCCCGGAACGGTGGAGAAGGGGTGGGGCCGGTAGGTGAACGCCGTGAGTTCGGGGCGGTCGAAGTAGCCACGGCCGAGGCGCTCACCGGAGACGTACAGCTCGCCCGGGACACCGATGGGCACGGGCTGCAGCAGGGCGTCGAGGATGTAGAGGGGGCCGTTGGTGAGCGGGCGGCCGATGGGGACGGGGACGCCGAGCGCGGGGGGCGAATCGAGGAGGTGGAAGGAGGAGAAGACGGTGCACTCGGTGGGGCCGTAGCCGTTGACCAGGCGCTGGGGCGGGCCGTGCTGGAGGACTTCGCGCAGGGCGAGCGGATCGGCGGCCTCACCTCCGAAGACGAGCGTCCTGAGGCCTGCGAAGGCGGTGGGGATCTGGCGGGCGAGCAGGTGGAGCACCGCCGTGGTGACGAACATGACGGAGGCCCGGGTGTCGCGCACCTGGTCCGCGAACTCCTGGGGAGAGTGCGCGGGATTGGCGGTGATGCCCACGAGGTGGGCGCCGTGCAGCAGGGCGCCCCAGATTTCAAAGGTGCTCGGGTCGAAGGAGGCGTTGGACGCCTGGGCGACGCGGTCCTCCGGAGAGAAGGGATGGAGGAGGCGGTCGAAGGCCAGGGCCAGCACGCCCCGGTGGACGATGGCGCTGCCCTTCGGTCTGCCGGTGGAGCCCGAGGTGAAGATGACGTAGGCGAGGTTCTCCGGACCGGAGGTGCGCGGAAGGGGCGCGGTGGAAAGGCGACCGAGCGAGTCCGCGTCGGCATCGAGGCAGACCGTGACGCCAGCGAAGGGCGGAAGCCGTTCACGCTTGTGCTGGTGCACGAGCAGGACGCTGACGCGCGCATCCTGGAGCATGAAGGCAAGGCGTTCAGCGGGATGGGAGTCGTCGAGCGGCAGGTAGGCGCCGCCAGCCTTGAGCACGGCGAGCATTCCGACGATGAGGTCGACGGAGCGCTCCACGCACACGCCGACGAGGACCTCGGGACCAACGCCGAGCGAGCGCAGGTGCCAGGCGAGCTGGTTGGAGCGCTCATCAAGCTGTTGGTAGGAGACGGTGAGGGGGCCGAAGGTGACGGCGGGCGCGTCGGGAGTGCGCGCGGCCTGGAGGGCGAAGCGCTCGTGGATGCAGAGGTCCCGGGGGAAGTCGACGGTGGCGTCGTTCCAGTCGCGGAGGACGCGGTGGCGCTCGGATTCGGGGAGCAGCGCGAGGGATGCGATGGGTCGCGAAGGCTGTGCGACGGCGGCTTCCAGCAGCGTCTGGAAGTGGGAGGCCATGCGCTGGATGCGTTCGGCGTCGAAGAGGTCGGTGTCGTACTCGAAGGTCGCTTTCAGCCCCTCCGGTGACTTCGTCACGAAGAGCGTCAGGTCGCACTTCGACGTCCCGGTGCGCAGCTCCCACGGCTCCGCGGCCGTGACCATCTGGAGCGCGGTGGACGGATGCGCCTCCAGGGTGGGCGTCTGTAGGACGAACATGACCTGGACCACCAGCGCGTGACTGAGGACGCGCTCGGGGTGGAAGTCCTCGACGAGCTTCTCGAAGGGAAGCTCCTGGTGGGCGTAGGCGCCGAGCGTGACCTCGCGCACGCGCCGCATCAGTTCGATGAGGCTGGGGGCACCCGACAGGTCCTGCCGAAGCGTGAGCGTGTTGACGAAGAGTCCGACCATCCCTTCGAGCTCAGGCCGGATCCGTCCGGCGAGCGGGGTTCCGACGATGAGGTCCTGCTGGCCCGTGTAGCGGTGCAGCAGGGCGCTGAAGCCCGCGAGCAGGCCCATGAACAACGTGACGTTCTCCCGGAGGCAGAGGTCCTCGATGGCCTGGGAGACCTCCGGGGAGAGCCGGAATGAGAACGTGTGGCCCTTGAGGCGGTGGAGCGGCGGGCGGGGCCGATCCATGGGCAGCTCCAGAAGGAGCGGAGCGCCAGCCAACTGCTTGCGCCAATACGTCAGCAGTCGCTCCAACCTGTCGTCCTGGAGCCACTGACGCTGCCAGGCGGTGAACTCGGCGTATTGGAC
>NZ_RAWD01000058.1:0-34226 GCF_003612065.1 Corallococcus sp. CA047B | reverse complement strand
GGGGGGCAGCTCGCCGGTGAGGCTCTTGAGGAACGCCACCAGGTCGTCCACCTCGCCGTCCTTCAGCGTGCGCCCCAACTGGTAGCGCCCCATCAACCGCACCATGGTGGGCAGGTCCTGCACGCTGCCGTCATGCAGGTAGGGCCCCGTCTTCTCCACGTTGCGCAGGGTGGGCACGCGGAAGTAGCCCCGGTCGTCCTCGTTCTTCGTCGCGTCGAAGCGGCCCGCGTCGGTGAGCTTCGGGTACTCCTCCACCAGCCCCAGCTTCTGGAACGACGTGCCGCCCACCGCCGGGCCGTTGTGGCACGTGGTGCAGCCGGTGGTGACGAAGGCCTCCAGGCCGCGCTGCTCCGCGACGCTGAGGGCCGCGTGCTCGCCCGCGAGGAAGCGGTCGAACCGCGACGGCGTGGTGAGCGTGCGCTCGAAGGCGGCCAGGGCCTTCGCGGCGTGCGCCAGCGTCACCGGCTTGCGCTCCTTCGGGAAGGCGGCGTGGAAGCGCGCGGTGTACTCGGGCATGGAGGACAGCGTGGCCTCGACGCGCTTCGCGTCGGGCATGGCCATCTCCACCGGGTTCATCATCGGGCCCTCGGCCTGCGCCTCCAGCGTGGCGGCGCGGCCATCCCAGAACTGCGCGATGTGGCGGGCGGCGTTGTAGACGGTGGGCGAGTTGCGGCTGCCCTTCTGCCCCCGGTGCCCGTCCGACAGCGCCTTGTTGTCCACGCCGAAGGTGTCCAGCCCGTGGCACGTGTTGCACGACACGTCGTGGTTCTTCGACAGGCGGGGCTCGTGGAAGAGCATGCGGCCCAGGGCCACCTGCGCCTCGGTGTCCGCCGGCAGCGGCGCTTCGCCGCGAGGGGCCTGGAAGAAGTGCGAGGCCAGCTTCGCCACCGCGACCGCATCCGGCACGGCCGGCGGCGCGGGCGGCTTCGCGGCGGCGACGACGGGCGCGGGCGGCGCCACGGCGGGCGCTTCCGGAGCACGCTCACAACCGGCGAGCGCACCAAGGCCCAGGGCCGACAGGGTGAACCACGGGAGCAGTCGAGTTCGCAGCATGTGGGGAGGGCCTTCCGCGAGCGAAACAGCGCGGGCGCAACGTACCAGCGCCCCGCCTCCAAAGCGCCGAGGCAAGACGCCGCACCCCGCATTCCGGCTACCCGTACCCATCAGTCCAGAGCCTGCCCGGACAGCGGCCCGGCGGTCGGGACACGGGGCCCTGCGGAACAAGTCCCCCGCTGCTACCCCTTCACTTCATCCACGGACCTGGCGGCGTGCCAGGGCCACGGACCGGGGCATCCGCCTGGAAGCGGAAGTCCGGGCTGGAAGCGAAGGCCAGGGAGGACGACGGATGCAGGACGACGCGGGCGACAAGGGGCGCGAGGTGGACGTGCTCGTCTGTCGCAAATGCCTGACGAAGTGCGCCCGGGGTGGAGGCCAGGACCTGCCGCGCTGGCTCCAGGGGGAGTTGGCCGACCGCGGCCTCGCCGGGCAGGTCCGCGTCACGCCCACCGGGTGTATGAACCAGTGCCCGCGCCGACAGGTCACCGTGCTCGTCTCCGACAGCGACGACCCCGAGGGCCGCCTGCTCCTGGTGGAGCCGCGCATGCAACGCGACCTGCTGCTGAAGTTCGTGGAGCGCCGCGCCCGTCCCGACGTGCCGGAGGCCCCGGCCGCTCCCGCGAACGACGGCGACGCTCCGGGGCGGGGGCAGGAGCACCTCGGTGATGAAGCGGTCCACGAGGAACGCGGCCAGTAGACCGGTGGCCGTGCCGGCGGTGTCCCACGCCAGGTCCTTCATGGAGAAGACGCTGCCGCGTGCGCGGTCATACACCTCCTTGCCGACCCCCACGCCCAGACCCAGGCCCACGCCGGTGAGAGCCCGCGCGCCCGGTGTGTCGAACAGGAGCGCGCCCGCGCCGTAGCCCACGCCGGTGGCGGCCAGACACGCCGCGAAGTGCTTGGGCTTGTCGGGTCCAAACCAGTCATCCCCGGATTGGGCGACAGCAGCGGTCGGGGCGGCGAGAAGCGCGAGGGCGGAGACGAGGGCGGTGCGCGGGGACATGCACCCATCCTGTAGCATTCCCCGACGGACGAATGACCCTCTCCCAGAGTGAAATCCGGGGTGGGTTTGAAGCCTGCCAACCCCCACGGTTGGTGCGTTTTGGAGACGAGGCCCACGGCTGGGTTTATGCTCGTGAGCGCTTTGAACGGACTCGGCCCTTCGCTCAGCTTCCGGCAAACCCGTCACCCCGCGCTCGATGGTGCGCGGGGTCTGGCTGTCGTTGCCATGGTGATGGGGCACACGCTGGATGCGCTGCTCGCGCCCGCGCTGCGAGACCATCCGTGGGTCCAACGCTACTGGGAGCTGCGGGGCATCACCGCGCCGCTGTTCCTGCTGGTGAGCGGCTGGGCGGTGGTGATGGCCCTGGGCACGCGTCCCGGCGCGGCGAAGGACTCCTTCGGGCGCAGGTTCCGCCGGGCGCTGCTGCTGCTGTTCCTGGGATACCTGCTGCACTGGCCGGGCTGGGGCGCGGTGCGCGACCTGGGCTACTCCGACGCCATGTTGGCCAAGGTGTTCCAGTTCGACGCGCTCCAGTGCATCGGGGCCTCGCTGCTCTTGGGCGCGTTCGTGCTGGTGCTGACGCCGAACCTGGGCGCGCGGGCACTCGCCCTGGGCGGACTGGCGGTGGGCATCCCCCTGGCGAGCGCCGTCCTGTGGAACGCAGGCGCGCACCTGCCGGTGCCGGTGCAGCAGTTCATCGGCAATGGCGAGGGCAGCCGCTTCCCGTTCTTCCCCTGGGCGGGCTTCTTCTTCGCGGGGGCCTTCGCGGCGCACGCGCTGCACCTGTTGAAGCCGGGGTGGCCGCAGGGGCTCGCGCTCCTCGCGCTGGGCGGAGGGCTGCTGGCGCTCACCCGGTGGATGCCCGTCGAGTGGACGCCCACCAGCCCCACGATGGTGATGTTCCGCGTGGCGCAGGGTCTGCTGGTGTTGGGCGGGGTGAACCTGCTGCCGCAGCGGCTGAGCGGACTGCTGGCGCCGCTGGGGCGGCTGTCGTTGTGGCTCTACGTGCTGCACCTGCCGATGGTGTACGGCTGGGCGGACATCGCCGGCCTCTCGCAGCGCATCGGCCCCCGGCTGGGCATCGCCGCGGCGCTGGGCGTGTCGGTGGCGCTGCTGGTGGGCTGCTACCTCATCGCCCGTCTGGGACGGTGGATGCGCGAGCAGGCTCGTCCCTGGCGCGCGGGTTCGACGACGCTGGGTGCCCGCGTGGGCACCGCGCGCCTGGGCCAGTAGCCACGGGCGCGGCCTTCCGCGCCGCCCCGTGCCCTGACCGCCGGAAAGCCCCGGCTCAGCCTTCCGTGCCGGTGCGAGGCAGACGCGCGGGCGGCTGCGTCGCCAGCCCCCGGGCCACCAGGTCTCGCACCACGGACTCCAGCGCGGCGATGCGGCGGCCCGCGCGGCCCTGGGCCCACGGCTTCACCGCCGACGCGCCGAGCATCTCCACCGCCTGCTCCACCCCGCCCGCCTTGCCCTTGAGCGCCCGCGCCGTGGCGAGCCGCACGTTGCGCGCAGCCTTGCGCGACAGGCCGCCACTCCACAGCAAGTCCAGCGCGAAGGTGGTCCACACCGTCAGCTCGTCCTCCGGACGCAGGAACGCCTCGAAGCGGGCGAGCGCCTCCGCGCGGGGCTCACCGGCGCGCAGCGCTTCCTCCGACAATTCCACGTGCAGCGGCGTGCTGTAGGCCAGCGGCTGCTCCGGGGCGATGACCGCCTCGAAGCGCTCCCCGGTGGCCAGCCGGCACGCGACCAGGTGCACCAGCTCCGGCGGGATGTCCGCCTCCAGCGGGTGCGCGTTGGCCTCCGCGTAGAAGAGCACCAGGTGCTCGGAGGCCTCCGCCAGCGAGCGCAGCTCCAGGGGCGGACGCCACTCGCCCTTGTAGATGCGGCGGCGCCCCGGGCCATCGCGCGTCTCCTGCCGCTCCAGCTGCGTGTCCACCATGAACTCGAACGCGCCCAGCATCCGGTCGAAGTGCTCCGGACGGCCTTCGAGCTGCCCCAATATCTCCGCCACCGCCTCGATGGTGGAGACGCAGTGGTCGGCGGGCTCGGCGCGGATGCGGTAGTTGCTCGGGCGGCGCGGCACGAAGCCGATGCGCGGCAGGCCGGCGAGCAGCGGGTTGCGCATCACCACCTTCTTCGCCTGCGGCCAGGTGCCGTCCACGACGATGAGCGTCTCCGGCGGGTTCGCCCGGGCATCCTCGACGGAGATGGCGTCCTCGCCGGGAAAGAGCACCGCGACGCGCTCCGGGTTGCGCGCCAGCTCCTCCAGCCGGGCGTGGCCGGTGAAGTCCACGCCCCGGTGCAGCTCGGAGTTGGGCAGCGACAGGTGGGCCATGCGCGCCGTGCCAATGGCCACGCGCCGCTCCCGGGGGTGCTGGAGGAACACCACGCGCGTGCGCGTCTCCAGTTGGGGAACGTGGGCGCAGTAACACGCGCTCTCGGGACGCAGGCAACGGACACAGAAGGAACGCACGCCGGCCCTTTATCACGCCTCCGCCCGGACGGCCCGCGGCCCGGGCCCGAGCACCGACAGACGGGGCGCCCCCTCCCCCGCCCGCCCCGGAACGGCTACATGGGGCCTACCGTGAACCTGCTCCTGCTCCTGGACGAGGACTTCCAGCCGGATGGCACCGCCCGGCTCACCGGGCGCCGCGCCCAGCACGCCCGCGACGTCCTCAAGGCCGAGCCCGGCGAATCCCTGCGCGTGGGCCGCCTGGACGGCCTCACCGGCACCGGCGAGGTGCTGGAGAACGCCCCTGGCCTGCTCCACCTGCGCGTCACCCTCACCGACGCCCCACCGCCCCGCGCTGGCGTGGACCTGCTGCTGGCCATCCCCCGCCCCAAGGCCCTCAAGAAGGTGCTGCCCGCCGTGGCGTCCCTGGGCGTGGACCGGGTGGTGCTCGTGAACGCGGCCCGCGTGGAGAAGAGCTACTTCGACTCCAAGGTGCTGGACGCGGCCTTCGTGCGCGAATTGCTCCTCCAGGGCCTGGAGCAGGCCCGCGACACACGCGCGCCGGAGGTCCTGGTGCGCGAGCGCTTCCGCCCCTTCGTCGAGGACGAGCTGGACACGGTCTTCGGCACCGAAGCCCTGCGCCTGCTCCCCCACCCTCCGGCGCGGCAGCCATTGCAGAAGGTGGGTGTGGCGGAGGCACGGCGGGTGGTGCTCGCCATCGGACCGGACGGAGGCTGGGTGCCCTTCGAAGCCGAGCTGCTGGAGGCCCACGGCTTCCAGCCCTTCTCCCTGGGCCCCCGCATCCTGCGCGTGGAGACGGCGGTGCCGGTGCTGCTGGGTCAGGTGACGCTGCTCAAGGCGCCGCCCGCGTAGCCGCGACGCGCCCTCCCCCGCTACCGCGTCTCCAGGTTCAGCTCCAGGTCGAACGCGGCGTCATGGGACGCCCCGTTCGCCTGCTTCACCATCACCGTGAGGATGTTCTCCCCCACCACGAAGGGGCCGCCATCGAAGGTGGCCGTGCTGATCACCGGCTCCTTCAGCACGCCGCTCGCGAAGGTGCCGTGGGCGAAGCCGTTCTCCATGTACCGGGAGTAGACGAGCTTTCCGTTCACCCAGAGGGCCACGCCGTCGTCGTGCAGCACCCGGACGTTGGCGGAGCGGATGGCCTCACCGAGGGTGAGCTTCTTGCGGAAGTAGAGGCTCGGCTGACTGGGGTTCGCCTTGTCGAGCACCGTGTGCTCGTCACCCGCCCCATACCCCAGGGGGGCCGGGCCCGACCGCCACGCGCCGTCGTCGAAGCCGAGCGCCATCCAGGCGCTGCCTGGGTCCACGCCGCGGTCATCGAAGGTCCAGTACTCGCCGAACCCTACGGCCTGGAACTTCGGGCTCGTGGAGATGGTGAAGGCGGTGTCGGTCTGGTCGAAGATGTCCGGCCGCATCGCATCCCCGACGCGCAGCAGCCCCTGCGACGTCGGCGTGGACGGCACCGTCCAGTCGAAGAAACCGGTGTCGGGGATGCCCGTATTGACGGTCGTCCAGTGCGCCCCGTTGTCGGGTGAGAACTGGAGCCGCAAGGTGTGGAAGTCCGAGCCATGGCTCATCCAGTGCAGCGTCTGGACGTTTCCCGGCCGCAGCGTCTCTCCGCCGTTGGGGCTTTCGAGGACGAGCGAGGAGTGCGCGTTGCCCTGCGTGGTGACCTTGAGTTCCAGGTCGAAGGAGAGGTCGCTGGACGTGGCGTTGGCCTGCTTCACCATGACGGCCAGCGTGTTCTCCCCCATCACGAAGCGGGCCCCTGGGAGGGTGGCCTCGGCCATCGCGTTGTCGCTGCTGGAGCCCTGGGCATAGGCGCCGTGCGCGGTGTTGTTCACCAGCTTGGAGAACACCTGGGTACCGTTGAGCCACACGACGAAGCCATCGTCGTGCAGCACCTTGAGCCGGGCCTGGTCCACCATGCCGTGCACCATGAACTTGCGGCGGAAGTAGACGCTGGGCTGGCGCGGAGTGCTCGCGCTCAGCGCCGTCGCTTCGTCGCCGTCGCCATAGCCCAGCTGCGCCGGCCCCTTCTTCCAAGCGGCGTCGTTGAAGGTGGGCGCCGTCCAACCGGCCCCCGGGTCGACGTTGCGGTCGTCGTATTTCCACTCCGCACCGAAGGCCACCGCGGTGTAGCCGGTGTCGGGCGGGGGATCCGTCGGGTCCTGCGAGGACGTTCCGCCAATGCGGATGATCTTCGCCACCGAGGGGACCCGGTTGGCGTTGAGCAGGAACAGCAGGTAGTGGCCCGGTGGGGCCGTGTTCGCCTGGGTGGGCGCGGTGATGGTGAGCGCGCCGCTGCTGGCCGTGAACTTCAGCCACTGGAAGCGCTGGTTCTCGTCGAAGGCGTGCGTGACGGAGCCCAGCCGGATCCATGACACCTTGGAGATGAGCGCCGCGTTCGGCGTGGTGACCCGGAAGTTCTCGCCGTAGGCCACCGACGTGGGCGCGGAGGAGATGGTGGGCCTGGCGCCCTTGAAGAGATAGGGCGGAGAGAACACCTGCTGGGTGCGCACGCCGCGCCCGCCCGCGGAGAGCACCCGTCCATCCGGAAGAAGCAGGGTCGTGGAGTGGTAGCCGCGATAGGCGGAGATGGGGGCCAGCTCGGTCCAGGTCTCGCTGGTGGGGTTCCACAGCTCGGTTTCGTAGCGGGGGAACCGGGGGTTGTCCGTCCCGGGGCCGCTGTGTCCGCCGGTGACGAGCACCGTCCCGTCGGGCAGGAGCGTGGTGTTGTGCTGACGGCGCACGTAGCGCATGGGGGCCACCGTGCGCCAGGCGGGCGTCGCGGCGTTGAGGTCGATGACCTCCACGTTGTTCGTGGGGGGATTGTCGCCTCCGGCGATGAGGACCTTCCCCGGCTCATACAGGGCCGCGCTCCCCGCATTGCGGCTGTGCGCGTAGCGGGTGCGGGGCCCGGAGGTCCACGCGCCCGTGCCGTCGGTGGAGAGGAACCGCGAGGGCTTCCAGTACCCCGCCATGAACGACTTGCCGTTGGGCGCCACGAACATCCACGGGTAGTACATGAGCTCCAGGCTGGCGCCGCTGAGCGTGCGCCACGCGTTCTTCGACGGCTGCCAGACCTGGGGCACCAGGTTCTTGCTCGTGTCCTCCTTGGCGCCCCCGATGACCAGCAGCTCCCCGTTGGGCAGCGTGGTGACGGTGGGGTACCAGCGGCCGGCGTTCATGTTCGGCAGCCGGGTCCAGGTGTTGGTGAAGGGATTGAAGAGGGTGGCGTAGGGCAGCCCCGCGTCGTCCGCGATGTGCCCGCCCGCGACGAGCAACCGGCCATCCGGGAGGAAGGCATGCCCCGCGCAGAAGATGTTGAAGCCCGCCTTGGGGAGCGCCGTCAGGACGTTGGTCTGCGGATCCCACAGGTGCGGGTTGTCACCGTCTCCGAACTCGGAGAACCACATCACCTTGCCGGTGGGCAGCAGGTGGGTGTGCACCGCGGAGTAGGGCCAGGTCCGCACGGCCGACCACTGCCCGGAGACCGCGGGGTCCAGGGCCTGTGCCCTGGCGGCCGCCGTGAAGGCCCATGCGGCCAGGACCGCGAGACGCCACGTACGGAGCATGAGGCCCCCCCATTGTCGGTTGCGAGTGCGCCCCATCGTAGGCAGGCGCCCCGCGCACGCCATCGCGTCCCCAGACAGGGGGAACGACGAAAGGCGGACAGTGGGGGGGCGGAAGCCGCGAGCGTCGCGAGGCCTCGTGGCCCCCCACGCCCGCGTCGCGACGGAGCGCTACTCCGGAGCCGCCTCGGGCGGGGCCGGCTCCGGCGCGGGAGGCGGCGGTTCCGACAAGGGGCTCGAAGCCACGCGCGGATGGGCCTTCTCGAACTCCTCCAGGCGGACAGGCTTGATGACCTTCAGCTCGGAGATGTCCTGGGTGACCGGGCGGTCCTCGGTGCGCGTGTCGGGCGTGACGGTGAAGCCCAGGCGGTTGATCTCGTGCCCGTCCTCCGTCTCCAGCACCACGCGCCAGTCGCCCGGCTTCGGCGTGGTGCCCGGCTTCGCGTAGTAGCGGTAGCCGCCCTCCGTGCCGTTGCTGCTCACCGTGGCCAGGTAGCCATTGCCCTGCTGCGTCCAGCCCTTCTGCGGATGGTCGAAGTACCAGCGCACGCGCACGCGGTAACGCTCGAAGCCCTTGGGCGCGAAGATGCGGAAGAAGTACATGGGCTGCTCGCCGGGCCGCACGGTGAAGTCCTGGTCACCGTGGTGCCACAGCGTCCAGACCTTCCACCACGGCCGCGCCTCCGACGTCAGGCGGTACAGGCCCGTCATGTTGTACTCGCGCTTATCGACGCGCTCCACCTGGTGGTAGATGCCGCTGTACTGCACCGCCAGGGGCACCGGCGGAATCACGCCCAGGAAGTAGCACCCGAGCAGCGCCGCCTGCGCGCCGAAGCCCGGCACCGCCACCGTGCGCAGGAGCGCCTTCTCATCCGGACGCCAGCGCTTCAGCACGCGCAGCATGCCGTAGATGCTGCCGGAGCCCAGCGCCACGGACAGCGTGAAGATCCACCACCCCACCCGGCTCAGCAACACCGGCAGCAGCGACGCGAAGTAGAGCGTCACGCACAGGCTGAAGAGGGCCACGCGGATGACGGGCCCCAACTGCCGGAAGCGCGGCAGCTCGTTGGCCACCAGCAGCGAGAACATGACCGCGAGGAACAACAAGGGCGTAAGGCCCGACGAGCTCTTGAACAGGAACAGCGTGAAGGCGCTGAGCAGGCTGCCCAAGAGGAAGTGCAGCGCGTCCTCGCGGAAGCGCCAGACCTTCGCGAGCAGCTTCGGCGGCTCCGCGCCCTCCTGGTAGCGCTGCTCCAAAAGCAGGAGGCCCGCGAGCAGCAGCAGGTAGACGAAGTTCTGCACCACCGTCTGCGTGTCGTCGATGGGGCTCAGCGTGAGGACGTCGTAGAGAAAGCCCGCGAAGAAGAAGAGGGCCATCTCCTGCTTCTCGTACTTCGCGCGGAACGCCTGCACGCGGTCCACCAGCGTGGGCGTCTTGTCCGTGCTGACGAGGTCGTCCGGATCGACGACGGCGGCCGACGTGGCGACGGCGACGTTCGCCGCGGGCGGTGGCGTTCCTCCCCCGACCGGAACCCCCGGCACTTCGTTGGACTCGTCCTGCGGCTTGGAATCAGGAGGTGTGACGGTGAGCACGGCGGCGGAACCCCTCTAGGCGACCGCCGCCCATCCTAAGCGGGGGACGGGGCCCGGGTCTCCCCCGGGCCCGCACGCCCCCCTGCTCCGGGGTGTTGCGACTACTTGTTGCCGGCGGCGACCAGGGCCTGCAGCTCGTCGCGCTCGGCCAGCTCCGCCAGGATGTCCGAGCCGCCCACGAACTTCCCGTGGATGTAGACCTGCGGAATGGTGGGCCAGTTGGAGTAGTCCTTGATGCCCTGGCGCACCGCCGGGTCGGCCAGCACGTCCACCGTGTGCACGGGCCCCAGGGGCTGAAGAATCTGGAGCGCCCGCGCGGAGAAGCCGCACTGGGGGAACAGCGCGTTGCCCTTCATGAAGAGCACGATGGGGTGCGACTTCACCGTCTGGTCGAAATGGGCCTTGAGCGTCTCATCCATGGAACGTTGCTCCTTGCTTCAGCGGGGCCCGAGCTTCTTCCACTGCTCGGGCGAATAGGTCTTGAGCGCGAGCGCATGCAGCTCGCCGGACTTCAACCACGACTGCAGGGGCGCGTACACGAGCTGGTGCTGTTCCACCATCGTCTTGCCCGTGAACGCGGGGCTGACCACCCGTGCCTCGAAGTGGTCTCCCGTGCCGGTCGTATCGTTCAACTCCACCTCGGAGCCCGGCAGGGCCTCGAGGAGGTAACGGCGGAGCGTCTCGGCGTCGAGCATCAGTTCATTCCCTTTCCCATCACCAGCATGGCCGGGTCCACGCCCAGGCCGCGCAGGGTGGCATCCCACAGCTTCGACGGTTCTGTCCCCAGCACCGCGTCCACGGTGGCGTCGGCGTACAGCCACGAGCCCGCGGCGATCTCACTCTCCAGCTGCCGGGGTCCCCAGCCCGCGTAGCCCAGGCAGAAGCGCACGCGCGGCTCGGTGCGTTGCAGCAGGGGGCCCAGCGCGTCCAGGGTGACGCTGAGAAAGAGGCCGGGCATGACGGCGTGCTTCTCCGTCACGGACGGGTCGTCGTGCAGGACGAAGCCCCGCTGGGGCTCCACCGGGCCGCCCACGTACACCGATTGCGACACGCGGTCGGTCGAGATCTCCATCGACTGACCGCGCGCCAGCTCACCGAGCGTCAGGGGCGCTCCCCGGTTCACGACGAGCCCCATGGAGCCCGTCTCCCCGTGTTCGATCATCAGGATGACCGACCGGTAGAAGTTCGGGTCTCCAAGCTGGGGCATGGCCAGCAGGAAGCCGGAAGCGAGGTTCTTCACAGGGGGAGCATCGACCGTCCGGCCAGGGCGTGCAACCGGAACCCGCTCCCTCGCTGTTTCAGCGTCGGGGCTTCAGTGCCAGCTGTGGTGCTTGGACTTGAGCGCCGTGGCCAGCTTGTCCGGATTCAGCGGCTTGCCGATGAACAGGTCCGCGCCCAGGCTCTTGCACTTGCGCGCGGTGGCCGCGTCGCTCATCGCGCTCACGCCGATGAGGACCGCCTGCGGGAAGCGCTCGCGCAGCTTGGACATGAGCGTGGTGCCGCTGCGGCCGGGCAGGAACACGTCCACGATGGCCGCGTCCATGCGCTTGTTGCGCACGGCGAACTCGGCCTCCTCGGCGCTGCCCACCGGCATGGCGTCGTAGCCCCACTGGCTCACCATCTCCACCAACAGCTCGCGGTGGGCGGCGTCGTCCTCCACCACCAGCACGGAGCGGCGAACAGCTTCCTTGCGAAGTCCGTCGTCGCGCGGACGCTCTTCACGGGCAGGCGAGAGGGGGATTTCTTCCGTGGGGAGGGACATGGTGTTCACCAGGGGGCAAAGGGTTTCCGTTCGTAGGGAACCTTTGCGCCCATGTGCTGCATTCCTCACACTTGACGACGGGTACCTCCCCCCAACGCCTGGGAAGCGAGCGAGGCGCCAAGCACCAGCAGGACGAGCAGCCCCCACGCGGGAAGAACGACGCGGCTGCCCCCCTCGTAGATGAGCGCCGCGTAGGACGTGCCCAGGTAGCGGCCCAGGGACATGGGTTCCATGCGGGCGATGCCGAAGAAGCTCACCGTGGACTCGGTGAGGATGGCGCTGGGAAGGCGGCTCAAGAACACCGCCAGCACGAACGGCCGCAAGAGGGGCCACAGGTGCACGCGAAGCACGTGCACGCCCCCCCCGCCCAGGGCGCGAGCAGCGGCCACGTACTCCTGGCCCTCCAGCGTGGCCAGGCGGTCCCTGAACATGCGCGCGGGGCCGGCCCAGCCCACCAGCGCCAGCGACGTCACCATCAAGCCAAAGGGCCCCAGGCCCCCACCCAGGCCCGCGTCCATCAGCGACTGGCCGGCGAGTTGGAGCACCATCACCACGAGCACGTCCGGCAGCGCGAACACGGCGTCCACCGCGCGCAGCAGCACCTGCTCCGTCACGCCGCCGGACAGCCGCGCGAGCGCCGCGACGCCCAGCCCCAGCACGGTGGAGAACGCGCCCGCCGCCAGGCCCACGGCCAGGGACACCCAGAGGCCCCCGAAGGCCAGCTCGCACACGCTGCGGTCGGGGCGGTTCAGGTCCCAGCCGAGCGGACAGGTCTGGGCCAGGGACTCGGGGAACAGGCGGCCGGCCACGAGGCTCAAGGCGCCCAGGCCCACGAGGAGGACGAGGCCCACCCAGGCGCGCAGGGGAACGCGTTTCATGCGCGGGCCTCCCGGGCGCGCGGATCCACGAGCACGCGCAGCACTTCCACCGTGAGGCTCACGACGACGAGCACGGTGGCGAAGGTGGTGGTGGACACGACGACGACGGCCACCTGTTTGTTGAGGACGGCGAGCACATAGAGCTGGCCGAAGTAGGGCAGGCCGAAGACGCGCTCCGCGGCGAACGAGCCCGCGAGCAGCGCGGTGGCCACGGGTGTCACGGCGTCCAGGAGCGCGGGCCACACGTTGGGAAGCACATGGCGGCGCATCACGGTGCCAGGGTCCAGCCCCTTGCTGAGCGCGGTGCGCACGTAGTCACGCGACAGCTCCGTCTCCAGCGCGTCGCCCACGAGCGTGCCCAGGAAGGTGCCGGGCCAGATGGCGATGACGAGGGCCGCGCACAGCTCTGGAAGCAGGTGTCCGCGCTCCACCACGGAAGGGGCCAGCAGCAGCGCGGGGATGAACACGGGGGTGCCGAAGGCGATGGCGGGAAGCGCGTCGCCCAGCACCGCCCACCGTCCGCGCCGCCACCGCGTGCGCAGGAGCGCGAAGCCCAGCGCCCATGCGAGCGCCAGGGGCAGCGCGACCAGGCCCACGCCCACGCTGCCGGAGAGCTTCTGTAGCAGCTCATCCCCGGTGATGCCCTGCGCGCTGGTGCCCAGCCGCTCCCCGGCGAAGAGCTTCTGCCAGGGCCGCAGGAAACCGAGCGGCTCGCCGATGCCCAGGTCGCGCTGGTACGACGCCGCCAGCTCCGGAGACACCTGCCGCTTGGTGTCGCTCTCCGTGGTGAGCGGCAGCGCGGCCATCAGGTAGTACGAGGCCACCGCCACCACCGGCACGAGCACGAGCTGCCGCACGAGACGCGTCGCGATGAGGCGCATGCGCTAGGGCCCCTGCCTTGAGGCTTGCGAGGAGCGCACGGTTCGGAGTCTCGAAGGACCGATGCGTGCGACACCATCGGGTACTCGCAGGCGCTGTCGCCGCCGGGAGGCCATGCTCGAAGTACCCATGCGCTAGGGCCCCTGCCCTTCCGCGCGGGCCGAGGGCGTCTCATCCGGGCCCAGCCGCAGGGCGCGCAGCGCGAGGAAGTTGAACGGATCCACGTCCAGCCCGTGCAGCCGCGCCCGCGCCCGGAAGTACCGGTCCGGGTGGTACAGCGGCGCGATGACGGCCTGCTCGCCCACCAGCACCTCCTGGGCCTTCGCGTACAGCTCGCGCGCGTGCGCGGCATCCGCGTCGCCGTCCGCCGCCTCCAGCAGCTGCTCGAAGCGCTGCATCGGTTCGCCGCCGCCCTGCGTCTCCCAGCCGGTCTGGTGATTGCCCTGCCGTTCGAAGAGCGTGAAGAACGTGTTCGGGTGCGCGTAGTCCGCGCCCAGCCGGCGCAGGTACAGGTCATAGGCCCGAGTCCCCTGCGGCGTCCGCCGCGCCACCTCCGCGGAGAAGTCCGAGCGCGAATCCACCACCACCCGCACGCCCACCCGCGCGAGCTGCGCCGCGATGCGCTCCGCCAGCGCCTCCTCCGGCACGAACGAATCCCCCGCCTTCACCACCAGCCGCAGCGGCCGGTCCAGGCCCTTCACCGCCGCTAGCTCCGCCTTCGCGCGCTCCGGTTCGTAGTGAGGCAGTCGCGCGGCCTGCTCGGGCGTGGCCGCGTCCGGCAGCTCCGGCGGCAGCAGCACGTTCGTCGCGCGCGCCGCCGGCAGCAGCCCCGCGAGCAGCGCCTCCCGGTCCAACGCCCGCGCCAGGGCCCGACGCACCTCGGGCCTGTCCAACGGCGGCCGCTCCGTGTTGAAGCCGAGGAAGTACGTGGACAACAGGGGCTCGCGCTTCAGGTCCCCGGGCCGCATCCCCCGCAGCGCCGCCGCGCTGTCCACGAAGACGAAGTCCACGCGCCCGCGCTCATACAGCGCCGGGCCAATCTCCGACTTCATCAGCGTCAGCACCGGCGCCGGCTTCTCTCCCGGCCCCATGGGCGGAGGGAACGCGCTCAGCGGGTTGTACACGAGCCGCACGCGCTCCCCGGCGCGGTCCCAGCGCTCGACGCGATAGGGCCCCACCGCCAGCGGACGCCCATCGCGAGGCCGGTCGAAGTAGTCGCGCACCGCCTCGTCCGACTTCCCCTCCAGGTCCACCGATGGCGAGGGAAAGAACAGGTACACGTTCGCCAGGCGCGCCAGGAAGTAGCTCCGGGGCCGCGCCAGCGTCACGCGCAGCGTGCGCGGATCCACGGCCTCCACCCCCACGCGGGACAGCGCGGCCTGGACCTCCGGCGCCGGGGCCCCGCGCTCCAGCAGCGCGAGCACCGCTTCGGCGCCCTCCAGGTCCGCCATCTCCCCGCGCTCGCGGCCCAAGAGCGCCCGGTGCCAGCCGAAGACGAAGTCGCGCGCCGTGACAGGGGAACCGTCGGACCAGTTCACATCCGCGCGCAAGTGGAAGGTGTAGACCTCCCGCCCGGAGGCATCCGCATCGCGCGTCCACCGCTCCGCCAGTCCCGGCCGCACGGAGTGGTCCGGGCCCAGCGTGGTGAGCCCCTTCTGCGTGGCCAGCATCACCGGGTAGTTCACCCAGCTCATCGGATCCGAGTGGCTCCAGTCGAGCGTGGTGGGCATCGCCGGCACCACCACCTTCACGCCCGGCTCGGGCTGGAAGCCGCACGGCCCGCAGGCCGCGACCATCACCAGCACCAGGGAGTACCCAAGGATTCGAGCGCGAGGAGCCACCGCCCGCGTTGTACCCCGACACGCCCGCAAAAACAGAAGCCAGGAAGCCCACCGACGCAGGGTCGGCCGGCATCCTGGCTTCGGTACCACCCGCCCCTGGGCCCTTCACGGGCCCCGAGGCTCAGGGCCCCTTAAGTCGGGGCCGCCGTCGGCGTGGAGGCCACTTCCGTCATGGGCAGGCCGCCCTTGAGGTTGTCGCCCGCGCCCTTGCGGCCGAACTCCTCCGGCTTGTCCAAGAGCAGCGCCTCGCGCAGCACGTCGTCCACGAACTCCACCGGGACGATGCGCAGCGCCTTGCGGATCTTCAGCGGGATGTCCTTCAGGTCCTTCTTGTTCGCCTTCGGGATGAGGACCGTCTTGATGCCCGCCCGGTGCGCCGCCAGCGTCTTCTCCTTCAGACCGCCGATGGGCAGCACGCGGCCGCGCAGCGTGATTTCACCCGTCATCGCCACGTCGCGGCGGACCGGGACGCGGGTGAGCGCGCTCACCAGGGCCGTGGCCATGGTGACGCCCGCGGACGGACCGTCCTTGGGAATGGCGCCTTCCGGCAGGTGGACGTGGATGTCGTAGTTCTCGAACACCTTGCGGTCGATGCCGAAGCGCTCCGCGCGGCTGCGCACGTAGGACATGGCCGCCTGCGCCGACTCCTGCATCACCTCGCCCAGCTTGCCCGTGATGATGAGCTTGCCCTTGCCCGGCATGGACGTGGCTTCCGTGGTGAGGATCTCACCGCCCAGCTCCGTCCACGCGAGGCCCGTGACGATGCCCACCTGGTCCTCGCTCTCCGCCACGCCGTAGCGGAAGCGGGGCGTGCCCAGGAACTTCATCGCCTGCTTGCGGTCCACCTCGATGAGGTCCCGCTTGCCGTTCTTCAGCACGTCGCGGGCAATCTTGCGGAACACGCCACCAATCTCACGCTCCAGCGAACGCACGCCCGACTCGCGCGTGTACCGGTGCACGATGGTCTTCAGCGCGTCGTTGCTGATGTCGATCTTCAGGTCCGCCAGCCCGTTGGCCTCCTGCTCCTTCGGGATGAGGTAGCGCCGCGCGATGGAGAGCTTCTCCGGCTCGGTGTACCCCGCGATGCGAATCACCTCCATGCGGTCCTGCAGCGGACCGGGGATGTTGTGCATCGTGTTCGCGGTGCAGATGAACATCACCTTGGACAGGTCGTAGTCCAGGTCCAGGTAGTGGTCGTTGAAGTTGTGGTTCTGCTCCGGGTCCAGCACCTCCAGCAGCGCCGCGCTCGGGTCGCCACGGAAGTCCGTGGACATCTTGTCGATCTCGTCCAGGAGGAACACGGGGTTGTTGCTGCCCGCCTTCTTCAGGGACTGGATGAGCTTGCCCGGCATCGCGCCAATGTACGTGCGGCGGTGGCCGCGGATCTCCGCCTCGTCGCGCACGCCGCCCAGCGACAGGCGCACGAACTTGCGGCCCGTGGCCCGCGCGATGCTGCGCGCCAGCGACGTCTTGCCCACGCCCGGAGGACCCACGAAGCACAGCACGGGGCCCTTGAGCTTCTTCACCAACTGCTGCACGGCCAGGTACTCGAGGATGCGCTCCTTCGGCTTCTTCAAGCCGTAGTGGTCCTCGTTGAGCACGCGCTCCGCTTCGGTGACGTCCAGCCGGTCCTGGGTCTCGTCGTACCAGGGCAGGCTGATGATCCAGTCGATGTAGTTGCGGACGACCGTGGCCTCGGCGCTCATCGGGCTCATCATCCGGAGCTTCTTCAGCTCCTTCTTGACCTTGAGCGTGGCCTCCTTGCTCATCCGCTTGTTCTTCAGCTTCTCTTCAATCTCCTGGATCTCGTTCTTGAACTCGTCGCGCTCACCCAGTTCCTTCTGAATGGCCTGCATCTGCTCATTCAGGTAGTACTCCTTCTGGGTCTTCTCCATCTGCTTCTTGACGCGCGTGCGGATCTTCTTCTCCACCTGGAGGATTTCGATCTCGCCCTGCATGAGTTCGTAGAGCTTCTCCAGCCGCTTCGCCGGGGACTCCGTCTCGAGCAGCGCCTGCTTGTCGTTCAGCTTCAGCGACAGGTGCGCGACGATGGTGTCCGCGAGACGCGCCGGGTCGTCGATGCTGGCGACCTGCATCAGCATCTCGGGCGGGATGCGCTTGTTGAGCTTCACGAAGGCTTCGAAGACGGAGTGGACGGAGCGCACCAGCGCCTCCAGCTCCACGCTCTTCTCCTGCGTCTCCTCGACCTCATCCACCTCGACCATGAAGAAGGCGTCGTTCGGGTGGAACTTCTTCACCTTGGCCCGGCGCACGCCCTCCACCAGCACCTTCAGCGTGCCGTCGGGGAGCGGGAGGAGCTGGATGATGTGACCGATGGTGCCGAAGTGGAAGATGTCGTCCGGCGAGGGGTCGTTCGTCTTGGCCTTCTTCTGGGCGGCCAACAGGATGACGGCCTTGTCATCCGGCCCCTTGTGGGCCATCGCGTCCTTCAGGGCCGCGATCGACTTCTCACGTCCGACGAACAGCGGCACCACCATGTGCGGGAACACGATGATGTCCCGAAGGGGCAAGAGCGGGATGGTGAGTCCCCGCTTCTGGGCTTCCTTCTTGTCGTCACGTCCGAAGAACATGTATCCGCCACCCGCTGGCCTGCCAGACGGGCAGGCCCTTCAAGAGTTGCCCACATGCCCGCCGAGCGCGCATGCAGGGTGAAACACCGCTCTATAACACGCCGGTCGCGGCCCCCGTTCCCGTCACAAGATGGGGGGTCCGCACCCTGCCTTCAAGGGAACACCGGGAGGCGGGACCATGTCCTCCCAGGGGTTTACTGGCCCTCGGCCGCCACCCCGCCCACCGGGCGAGCCACATCCAGCACCTGGAAGAGGAAGGCGTACATGTCCGCGCTGGACTCAATGGCCTTGGCCACCTGGTCCGCCCCTCCGTGACCCGCGTTCGCTTCGATTCGTAGCAGCGTGGGCGCCGAATTGCCCTTCGCGTTCTGCACCGCCGCGACGAACTTTCGCGCGTGCATGGGGTCCACCCGGTCGTCGTGGTCCGACGACATCATCAGGAGCGCCGGGTACTTCACGTCCTGACGCACATGGTGGTAGGGCGAATAGGCGTACAGGGTCTTGAACTGCGCCGCGTCGTCTGCGGACCCGTACTCCGGTACCCACGTCCGCCCGCTGCCAAACAGGTGGTAGCGCACCATGTCCAGGAGCGGCACGCCGCACACCACCGCGCCGTACAGCTCCGGCCGCTGGGTCATCGCCGCGCCCACCAGCAGGCCGCCGTTGCTGCCGCCGTAGATGGCCAGCTTCTTGGCCTGCGTGTACCGCTCCTTCGCCAGGAACTCGGCCGCGCCGGTCAGGTCGTCGAACACGTTCTGCTTGTTCGCGCCCTTGCCCGCGTCATGCCACGCGGTGCCGTACTCGCCGCCGCCGCGCAGGTTGGCCACCGCGTAGATGCCGCCCGCGTCCAGCCACGGCAGGATGCTCGCGCGGAAGGTGGGCTGCATGCTCACGAAGAAGCCGCCGTAGCCGTACAGCAGCGTGGGCGCATTTCCGTCCTTCTTCAGCCCCTTCTTGTAGACAAGGAACATGGGCACCTTCGTGCCGTCCTTGGACGGGTAGAACACCTGCTCCGCGGTGTACGCGTCCGGGTCCATGGGCACCTCCACCTTCGCCCACAGGTCCACCTTCCCGCTCTTCACGGACGTCCGGTACACCTGCCGGGGCGTGGTGAAGGAGCTGTAGGCGAAGTAGGCGTCGTCCTGGTCCTCCAGGCCCAGCAGGTTGCTGGCGGCGCCCACGCCCGGAAGCTGAACGGTGCGCACCGGCTTGCCCTCCAGCGTGGTGATGCGCAGCTCCGTGGTCGCGTCCTTCAGGTACTCCAGCGCCAGGTGGCCACCCACCAGCGACACGCTCTCCAGCGCCGCCTTGGGGTCCTCCGACACCAGCTCCTTCCAGTTCGCGCGCTCGGGCTTCTTCGGGTCCACGCCGAAGACGCGCTGGCGCGGGGCGCCCTCGTCGGTGACGACGTAGAAGCGGTCCTTCCAGGGGATGACGTTGTACTTGGCGCCCTTGCCCTTCACGAGCAGCCGCCAGTCCTTCTCACCCGGGTGCTTCCAGTAGACGTCGTTCTCGCTCCAGCCGCGCAGGATGGAGACGAAGAGGTACTTGCCGTCGCGCGACAGGTCGCCCTGGAGGAACGTCGTCGGGTCGCCCGTGCGCTCGTGCACCACCACGTCGTTCTTCGGGTCCTGGCCCAGCACGTGGAACTTGAGCGTGGTGTAGCCCGGGCGCGCGTCCACGGGGATGGAGGGGTCCGTGGGCAGCCACTCGTAGTAGAAGCCCTTGCCGTCCGGGGTCCAGTGGGGCGTCGCGTACTTCGCGCCTTCAATCACGTCCACCTTGGACCATTCCCCGGTGGCCACATCCACTACGTGCAGCACGGCCTCGTCCGCGGCGTTGGGGCGCAACGGGAAGGCCACGCGCTTGCCGTCCCACGACGGCACCCACCGGCCCAGGGACACCTGGCCGTCCTTGCTGAGGGCGTTCGGATCCAGCAGCACCTTCTCCTGTCCGGACTCGCCGTCCTTCCAGTAGACGATGGCCTTCTCCTTGTCCTTGTGGGTGCGCATGAAGAAGTAGCGCTGGCCCCGGCGGAAGGGCGCCGTCACCGAGTCCACGTAGAACAGCTCCGTGAAGCGCTTCGCCAGCGCGTCGCGGCCCGGCATCTTCGCGAGCGCGTCGCGGGTGAAGCCGTCCTGCACCTTCATCCAGGCCTGCACCTCGGGGGCCTTCTCGTCCTCCAGCCAGCGGTACGGGTCCGCCACCTGCTGGCCGTGAAGCGTGTCCACCACCGCTTCGGAACGGGTCGCCGGGTAGGTCATGCGGGAGGGGCCCTCCTGGGCCGGAGCGCTGGTGCCAGCGGGCACCTGCGAGGACGCGGAAGGAGGAACCTCTTCGCGCGTGGCCTCCTTCGTGGACGTGCAGGCCGACAGCAACAGCAGGGCAGGCATGAGGAGCTTTCTCATGGGGCACAGCAGATACAAGAAGGCCCCGCGCCCGGCCCGGAAAAAATGCGGGCTCGGCCTCCCGCCTGCGTCCCCCGAAAATGACGAAGGGCGCGTCCCGGGCCGCGCTCCTGCTCGCGGTGCTCCGTGACGCGCCCCGTCATGTCCGTGCGGCGGCGTTCAACCGCCGCGCGGGCTCAGGCGGATTCCTTCTTCGGCTCCGGTGTCTCCTTGTTGTCCTGGGAGTGGAGCACCACGGGCTCGCTCTTCTTGAGGATGACCTCCTCGGAGATGAGCACCTCGCGGGCCGTCTTGCGGGACGGGATTTCGTACATCACGTCCAGCATGGCGGTCTCCAGGATGGAGCGCAGGCCACGGGCGCCAGCCTTGCGGCGGATGGCTTCGGACGCGATGGCCTTGAGGGCGCCGTCGGTGAACTTCAGCGACACGCCGTCCAGCTCGAAGAGCTTGCGGTACTGCTTGGTGAGCGCGTTCTTGGGCTCGCCCAGGATGTTCACCAGCGCGCCCTCGTCCAGCTCCTCCAGCGCGGTGATGATGGGCAGACGGCCGATGAACTCCGGAATCATGCCGAACTTGAGCAGGTCCTCCGGCTCCACCTGACGCAGCAGCTCACTGAGGTTGCGCTGCTTGCGCGATTGAATCTCCGCGCCGAAGCCCAGGCTGCGGCCGCCCATGCGGCGCTCAATCACCTGCTCCAGGCCGCCGAACGCGCCGCCGCAGATGAAGAGGATGTTGGTGGTGTCCACCTGCAGGAACTCCTGCTGGGGGTGCTTGCGGCCGCCCTTGGGCGGGACGTTGGCCACCGTGCCTTCGATGATCTTCAGCAGGGCCTGCTGCACGCCCTCACCGCTCACGTCGCGGGTGATGGACGGGTTCTCCGACTTGCGGGCGATCTTGTCGATTTCGTCGATGTAGACGATGCCCCGCTGCGCGCGCTCGATGTCGTGGTCGGCGGCCTGCAGCAGGTTGACGATGATGTTCTCCACGTCCTCGCCCACGTAGCCGGCCTCCGTGAGGCACGTGGCGTCCGCGATGGTGAAGGGGACGTTGAGGATGCGCGCCAGGGTCTGCGCGAGCAGCGTCTTGCCGGAGCCCGTGGGGCCGAGCAGCAGGATGTTGCTCTTCTGCAGCTCCACGTCGTCCATGGCGACCTTGGACTCGATGCGCTTGTAGTGGTTGTGCACCGCCACCGACAGCGTCTTCTTCGCCCGCTCCTGGCCCACCACGTACTCGTCCAGCACGGCCTTGATTTCAGAGGGCCGGGGGATGCGCAGCTTGGTGTCCTTGGTCTCCTCGCGGTCGATCTCCTCCGCGATGATGTCGTTGCACAGCCCGATGCACTCGTCGCAGATGTAGACCGTCGGGCCCGCGATGAGCTTCTTGACCTCCTTCTGCGACTTTCCGCAGAACGAGCAGCAGAGGGTCTGGTTGTCTCGCTTCTCCACGTTCTTACCCGCCATGAAATCCCTCGCTGCCTGTAAGGCCCCAACCGACTTCGCGTCCGGTCCCCTGCCCCTGCCCCAATCTAGTCAGCCCCCATCGGGGACGTCCACGCACCTTCCGGGTACTTAACAAGGAGAAAATGACCGCGACGCGGAAAGAAGAAGGCCGGAGGCGCGGGAAGGCATTCCCAGCACCCCCGGCCGCCGGCCGAGTCCCTGTCACCCCGGTCCGTTCTGTCTACTTCTTCTCTTCCGCCTTCACGCCGGCGACCTTGCGGGGGTCCTGGATGGAATCCAGGATGCCGTAGGCCTTCGCCTCGGGCGCGCTCATGAAGTAGTCGCGGTCCGTGTCCTTCTCCACGCGCTCGATCGTCTGCCCGGTGTGCTTGACGATGAGTTCGTTGAGCTTCGCCTTCATCCTGAGGATTTCACGGGCCTGGATTTCGATGTCCGTCGCCTGCCCGCGGGCGCCGCCCAGGGGCTGGTGGATCATGATGCGGCTGGAGGGCAGCGAGTAGCGCTTGCCCTTCGCGCCGGCCAGCAGCAGCACCGCGCCCATGGAGGCGGCCTGACCCACGCAGATGGTGGACACCGGCGCCTTGACGTACTGCATCGTATCGTAGATGGCGAGGCCCGCCGTGACGGAGCCACCCGGCGAGTTGATGTAGAGGTTGATGTCCTTGTCGGGGTCCTCGGACTCCAGGAACAGGAGCTGGGCGACGATGGCGTTGGCCACATCGTCGTCGATCTCCGTTCCCAGCATCACGATGCGGTCCTTCAGGAGCCGGCTGTAGATGTCGTACGAGCGCTCACCCCGGTGGGTCTGCTCGATGACGTAGGGGACGGGCATGAAGGGCATGTCGGATGGACCTCTAGAAGGAGCGCTTGAGCCTTACTGGGAGAAAAGCCTCAAGAATACTTCGCCCGACCCTTGAGGAATTCAATCGTCTTTTCCTCACGGAGTCGCAGAGACAACCCCAGCCGCTCATCCGGGCCCTTGAAGTACTTCTCCACCTGGGCGACGGGCTGGTTGGCCTCGATGGCGAGGTCTTCGATGCGCTTCTTCACGTCCTCGTCGGACGCCTGGATGTTCTGCTGCTGGGCGATGGCCTCGAACAGCAGCGTGCCCTTCACCTCCAGCACGGCCTTCTCGCGCATCTCCTCGCGCAGCCGGTTGAAGTCCAGGTTGAGCTGGCGCGGGTCGATGCCCTGGCGCTGCATCTGGCGGAAGGCGCCCTCCATCATGGAGTCGATGGCGCGCTCCACCATGGCGCGGGGAACCTCGAACGGGTTCTTCTCCAAGAGGGCCTTGATGAGCGCGTCGCGCTCGTCCACCTGGACCTGGTTCTTCTTGTTCTTCTCCAGGTCGGAGCGGATCTTCGCGCGCAGCTCGTCCACCGTCTGCGCGACGCCGGACTCCTTGGCGAAGGCGTCGTCCAGCTCCGGCACCACCGACTTCTTCAGCTCCTTGACGGTGATGTGGAAGGTCGCCGTCTTCCCGCGGATGTCCTCCACCTGGTAGTCCGGGCCGAAGGTGTACTCGACGTCCTTCGACTCGCCGACCTTCACGCCCTCCAGCTGCGGGATGTTGCCCTCGATGAGCTCGCCCGCCTGCACGCGCACGCCGATGCCGTCCGCCTTGCTGCCGGGGAACGGGTTGCCATCCACCTTCGCCTCGAAGTCGATGGTGACCTGATCGCCGGAGGCCGCGGTGTCGCGGTCGGTGATGGGCTCGATGCGGCCCTGGTTCTGGCGCATCCGTTCAATCTGCTCGTTCACCGCCTCATCGGAGATGGTGGCGTCGATCTTCGTGAGCGACACGCCCTCGAAGTCCTTGGCCTCCACGCGCGGCTTCACCTCCACGCGGGCCTCGAAGGAGAAGGGGGCGTTGGGCTTGATGCCGGAGTTGGTCACCTGGGGCGAGGCGACGGCCTCCACCTTGTGCTCGCGCACGGCCTCCAGGTAGGCCTTCTGCACCACGCGCTGGATGACGTCGTCTTCCACCTGCTCGCGATAGCGCTGCTCCAGGATGCGGCGGGGAACCTTGCCCTGGCGGAAACCAGGCAGCTTCACCTGACCGCTGAGCGCGGCGTACGCGCGGTTGAGTTCCTCCGCCACGCGGGCGTTGTCGACCTCGATGGAGAGCTTCTTCTCGATGGGAGAAAGCTCCTCGACCTGGACCTTCATGCGGGCCTCGCTCGCCACCCACGGGGCTCGATGCCCGGGCGGCAACCGGAAAGTGGGACGTGCGGCTTTAGGGGATAGGCACGAACGGGTCAACGCGAAATGGGCGAGGAGGGACTCGAACCCTCACACCTTGCGGTACCAGATCCTAAGTCTGGCGCGTCTACCAGTTTCGCCACCCGCCCGGCGCGACAGGCAACTGTCCTACCGCGAAACTTCCGAGCGGGACAGGGGCCTTCCGGCGCATAGGACGCCGGAAAAGAAACAGGGCCCCTTCATTCCTGAAGGGGCCCTGCGAGTGAGAGCGGAGGGAATCGAACCCACAACCTATGGATTAAGAGTCCATTGCTCTGCCAATTGAGCTACGCTCCCGACTGCTTGGCCTCGACGCGTTGGCTGCGCGACGTCGATGGCGGCGGTGAATACCCGTCGCCACGCGCGCTGTCAAAACGTTTCTGCACTCCCCTTTGATTCTTCGCAAGGTGACCGGATGGCTGGCGTGCTGCCGGCCATTCCTGGATCGCCGCGACGATGCGAAGGCGCCGCCCCACCTGCATGTTGATCCACGCCGCGATCCGCGCTTCAGGCCTGTAGCACCGGCCCGGGGAGCCCCTGCCCGCATGGGTGGGCTGCGACGTCGCGGCGGCAACCAGGTGGTCGGGCGAGGGTCGCCCGTCCTTTTCGTGGAGTGGATGCAGGAGATGACTGTGATGGAAGCCAACGTGAAGGCGGAC
This sequence comes from Corallococcus sp. CA047B, assembly GCF_003612065.1. Classification (NCBI taxonomy): domain Bacteria; kingdom Pseudomonadati; phylum Myxococcota; class Myxococcia; order Myxococcales; family Myxococcaceae; genus Corallococcus; species Corallococcus sp. CA047B. The sequence goes on along the minus strand of NZ_RAWD01000058.1, from coordinate 9,804 downwards.
GGAACGACGTCGCCGCAGGGCGCGGCCTGGAACCGGGAGCGGGTGGACCTGGTGAAGCGGACCATCTGCCCCCGGGGAATCAGCGAGGACGAGTTCGCCCTCTTCATCGAGCAGTGCAAGCGCAGCGGGCTGGATCCGCTGCTCAAGGAAGCCTTCTGCGTGGCGCGCCGGCAGAACGTGGGCAACCGCGAGCGGCCCAACTGGGTGACCAAGTACGAGTTCCAGCCCTCGGAGGCCGGCATGCTGGCCCGCGCCGAGCGCTTCCCGGACTTCAAGGGCATCCAGGCGAGCGCGGTGTTCGCCGAGGACGAAATCGTCGTGGACCAGGGCAAGGGCGAGGTGGTGCACCGCTTCAACCCGGCCAAGCGCAAGGGCGCGCTCGTGGGCGCCTGGTCGCGGGTGGTGCGCGAGGGGAAGCTGCCGGTGGTGGTGTGGCTGGACTTCGCCGGCTACGTCCAGCAGACGCCGCTGTGGGCCAAGATTCCCACGACGATGATCGAGAAGTGCGCCCGGGTGGCGGCGCTGCGCAAGGCGTACCCGGAGGCCTTCGGCGGACTGTACGTGCGCGAGGAGATGCCGGCGGAGGAGTTCGACGCCCACGGCCATGCTCCGCCGCACGAGGAGCCCGTGCCTCCGACGGGCGGCTACGAGGTGCTGGGCTCCAAGCCCGGCCCCATGAAGGCGTCCTTCCCCACCCTGGCCCCCGCACCGGCTCCGGTGGAGGCCCGTCCGGCGGAGGTGGAGACGCAGCAGCTCTCCATCGACGTGCCCCTGGCCCCGGTGGCCCCCGCCGCCGTTCCGGTCGTCGAGCCCGAGCGCCCCAAGGCGAGCGCCGTGGTGGTGGCGTTCGGCCCGCACAAGGGGAAGACCACGGCCGAGCTGTCCGACGACGAGCTGAGCGAGACCATCGACCTGGCGCACGAGAAGCTGATGGAGCAGCCCCGGGCCCGGTGGGCGAAGGCGATGCGTGAGAACCTCACCGCCCTGGAGGCGGAGACGGAGCTGAGATGCCGGGTGCCGTCCTCGAAGGACGGCGCTGGGACGACTCCGGAGGCCTGAGCCACGAAGGCGCCGCCGTTGGATGAAATGACGCCCGCGTCCCGCTATCGGGGCGCGGGCGTTGTGCTGTCCGGGGCGACAATCACAGACATTTCCGGGGGATACATCCACGAGCGCGGAGCTGGAGGCACCAGCGTCAAACGCGGCTTCGAGGGGGTTGAGACAGTGCGCCCAGAGGGACTTGAACCCCCAACCCTCGGCTTCGAAGGCCGATGCTCTATCCAGTTGAGCTATAGGCGCGGCGGGAAGCGAAGAAAAAGGGCGGACAACCGGGATCGAACCGGCAACCTCCGGAGTCACAGTCCGGCGCTCTAACCAGTTGAGCTATGTCCGCCGTCACTCACCCACATCACGGCTTTTGAAGCGGCGGTCTCCTACCGTGGAAACCGGGACCGTTCAAGGTCCAAATCAACAACCCTTCCAAGCAGGTTGGCGCCCCAGGCAGGACTCGAACCTGCGACCCCCGACTTAGAAGGTCGGTGCTCTATCCAGCTGAGCTACTGGAGCCTGCCGGAAAACCCTCACTGCACTGCTCAACGACGGCACTTCAAATCGGGGCGAGAGGATTCGAACCTCCGACCCCCTGCGCCCAAGGCAGGTGCGCTACCAGGCTGCGCTACGCCCCGAGAAGTGCCGCATTCTTCGCCCAACGCGGACGGACGCGCAAGCTTGCTGTTCCTGACGCCCGCCCGTCCGGTCAGAGCGCCAACAGGTACGGCCGCATCAACTGGAAGGCCTTAGCCCGGTGAGACACCCGCGCCTTCTCCTCCGGCGTCAGCTCCGCCATCGCGCGACCGCCCTGCCCCGCCACCTGGAACACGGGGTCGTAGCCGAAGCCGTGCGTCCCCTTCGGCGCATGGAGGATGACGCCCTCGCAGCGGCCCACCTCCACGCGGGGCTCGCCCGCGCCCACCACCAGCGCCAGGGCGCAGCGGAAGGACGCCGTGCGCTTTTCGTCCGGCACGCCGGCCAGCTCCGTCAGCAGCTTCTCGTACCGGGCCCGATCATCCCCCGGCGCATAGCGCGCGGAGAGCACCCCGGGACGTCCACCCAGCGCGTCCACGCACAGCCCCGAGTCGTCCGCGAGCGCCGGCAGCCCGGTGGCCAGCGAGTACTCCCGGGCCTTCTTCACCGCGTTCGCCTCGAAGGTGTCGCCGTCCTCCACGGGTTCGGGCACGGGGGGCAGGTCCTTGAGGGACACCACCTCCACCGCGTCGCCCACCAGCATGCGCAATTCGCGCAGCTTGCCGGCGTTGCCGGTGGCGAAGAGCAGCCGGGGCTTCATCCCAGCACCTTCGCCTGCGCGGCGGCGAGCTGCTGGATGGCGGCGAGGCCCCCATCCAGCATCGCGTCCATCGCCTTGCGGTCGAAGAGCTTGTGCTCGGCGGTGCCCTGCACCTCCACGATGCGCCCGTCCGCCGTCGCCACGAGGTTCAGGTCCACGTCCGCGGTGGAGTCCTCGTCGTAGTCCAGGTCCACGCGCACTTCGCCGTTCACCACGCCCACCGACACGGCGGCCAGCGGGGTGAGCTTCGCCAACATGCCCGGCTTGTTGAGCGAGCGCATCGCCAGCACCAGCGCCACGTACGCGCCGGTGATGGACGCGGTGCGCGTGCCGCCGTCCGCCTGGATGACGTCGCAGTCCAGCGTGAAGGTGCGCACGCCCAGCGAGGTCAGGTCCACGGAGGCACGCAGGGCCCGGCCGATGAGCCGTTGAATCTCCATGGTGCGCCCGGTCTGCTTGCCCTTGGCGGCCTCGCGGGCGCCGCGGGTGTGCGTGGCGCGCGGGAGCATGCCGTACTCGGCCGTCACCCAGCCGGAGCCCTTGCCCATCAGGTGCGGCGGGACGCGATCCTCCACCGAGCAGGTGACGAGCACCTTGGTGTGGCCGAACTCCACCTGCACGGAGCCCTCCGCGTAGCGGTTGACGTTGGGCGTGAGGGTGACCGGCCGGAGATCCAGCGCACCACGTTGGAAGGAACGCACGAGGAAAGCTCCTGACGCGAGGGGACGTGAGCCCCGCGCTTTATCAGGGCCCGGTGGATCCAGCCACCGGCGCGGAGGGGGTGTGGTCCCGTCGGCGCGTCTCCCGGAGGAACGCCTGCACCCCGTCCGAGATGGCCTCCGCCAGCGCCTCCTGGTACGCGGCCTTCCCCAGCCGGGCGCCCTCCTGCGGGTGGGAGATGAACCCCACCTCGATGAGCACCGCCGGCGCCTCCACGCCCGTGAGGACGAAGAACGGCGCCTGCTGCACGCCCCGGTCCGCCGCGCCGCTCTTCGACACCAGGCGCGGGTGGATGGCGTAGGCCAGCCGGGACGCGTCCGAGTGCGCCTCCGTGCGCGCCAGGTCATCCAGGATGAAGGCCAGCGTGGAGTGTCCACGTCCAGCGCGGGCCGTGGGCGCCTCCGCGTTCTCGCGGTCCGCCACCGCTCGCGCCGCCTCGCCGGAGGCGTTGGCGGAGAGGAAGTACGTCTCGATGCCCTCGGTGCGCTCGCGCAGCCGCTTCGTGGGCATGGAGTTGGCGTGGATGGAGAGGAAGAGGTCCGGCCGCTGGGTGTTGGTGAACTCCACCCGCTCCGACAGCGCCATCTGCGTGTCCTGCTCGCGGGTGAGGAACACCTCGCTGCCCGCCGCCTCCAGCTTGTCGCGCAGGCGCTGGGCAATCTGGAGGGCGATCTCCTTCTCCCAGAGCTCTCCGGGCCCCTTCGCGCCCTCCTTCGCCCCGCCATGTCCCGGGTCGATGACGATGCGCGCACCGCGCTCCCCCGCCTGGGACAGGGCCGGAAGGAGGCACAGCAGCGCGAGCAGACTCAAGGGGGAGGGGCGCGGCGACATTCGCCCCCGGATGCTACCGGAGGCCCGGCCCGGAGGCGAAATCCGCCCCCGTGCCGCCAACACTTCCGCCTTCGGCTCAGCCCACCACGTCGATGCCCGGCCGGCCTGCCTGGACTTCGCCAATCAGGGCCGCGTCCACGCCCGCCTTCTCCAGCGCCTGCACCGCCTTGAGCGCATGGCGCGCAGGCACGCTGGCCAGCAGGCCGCCGTTGGTCTGCGCATCCGCCAGCAGCCACTGGATGTGCTCCGGCAGCCCTTCCGGGAAACGCACCTTCGGCTTCACGTGCGCCAGGTTCGTCTTCGTCCCGCCCGGCACCACGCCGTCCTCCGCCAGCCCCGGCACCTCCGCGATGAGCGGGATGCGCTCCAGGTCCAGGAGCGCCTTCGTCTTGGAGCCGGTCATCATCTCCAGCAGGTGGCCCAGGAGCCCGAAGCCCGTCACGTCCGTGAGCGCGTTCACCTTGAAGGCGCCCGAGGCGAACACCTCGCCGGCCGTCTTGTTGAGCGTGGTCATCTGCGCCGTCACCCGCTTCACGAGCGACTTGGACGCGAGGCCCCGCTTGATGGCGGTGGTGGCGATGCCGGTGCCCACGGGCTTGGTGAGGATGAGCACGTCCCCCGGCTTCGCCCCCGCGTTGGTGAGCACCTTCTTCGGGTGCACCACGCCGGTGACGGCCATGCCGTACTTGGGCTCCGGGTCGCGGATGCTGTGGCCTCCCAGGATGGGGATGCCCGCCTCGTCAGCCTTGGACTGGCCGCCCGCGAGGATCTTCTGGAGCACCTTGAGCGGCAGCTCCTCCGGGAAGCAGACGAGGTTCAGCGCGAACAGGGGCTTCGCGCCCATGGCCCAGAGGTCCGACAGCGCGTTGGCCGCGGCGATGGCGCCGAACTGGAACGGGTCGTCCACGAGCGGCGGAAAGAAGTCCACCGTCTCCACCACCGCCATGCCCGGCGCCAGTTGGTACACCGCCGCGTCGTCGCTGGTGGTGAAGCCCACCAGGGCCTGCGGGGGTGCGGCCGTCTTCAGCCCGCCCAACACCCGCGCCAGGTCCCCTGCCTTCAACTTCGCCGCGCAACCCGCGCAGTGGCTCATCTCGGTGAGGCGTTTGGCCTTCACCGGTTTCTCGCCCGCCATCGTGTGTCCCCGCCCTACTCCGCGCGCACGTAGTCGCGCTTCATGAGCTGCACCACGGATTCGGCCGTGAGCACGTCGTCGCCGTCCGAGTGGTCCAGCACGCCGCCCAGCGAGCCGTGGTTGTGCACGAGCTGGAGCACGTCCATCAGCTCCGGCGTCAGTTCCTTGAGCGGCGGCGTCAGCGGCTGCGCGAGCCGGAGCGCCGTGGCCATGGGCGGCAGCTGCGGCTGCAGGCGCTTGAACTCGTCCAGTTGCCGGAGCGCGTCCATGAGGAGCGCCTCGGTGGAGGAGTCCAGCTCCACCATGAACTCCTGGCTGTCCGCGGCGCGCAGCTCGAAGTCACCCTCTTCCCAGGTGACGATGCGGTTGAAGCTCTTCTGCGGACCCAGGTTGTGGTTGTCGTCGATGACCGCGTAGTACACGCGGCCCTGGCGCAGGTAGATGCGGCCCTCGTGGGCGTTGTTCACCACGAGCACGCCGTTCTTCTTCGACGTGTGGAAGAGCTGGAGCAGGTCCGGGAGGGGGATCTCCTCGATCTTCCCCGTCATGGAGCTGGCCTTGGTGGTCCGCGCGGCCTGGGCGGCGGCGGCCTCCTCCAGCTTCTGCTTCACCACGCTCTCGTCCACGGAGGCGCTCTCCGCGCCCTGGTGCACGAGCTTGAGGATGGAGGTGCCGATGAGGATGCGGTCCCCCTCCTTAAGCCGGGCCTGCTTCACCTTCTCGCCGTTGACGAAGGTGCCGTTGGTGGAGCCCAGGTCCTCGATGGTGATCTTCCCGTCGGAGAACAAGATCTTCGCGTGCTTGCGCGAGACCATGTCCTCCACGAGCACCATGTCCAACTCGCTCGACCGTCCGACGACGATCTGCTTGTCGGCCTTCAGCGGGAACTCACCGCCCTGGTACTTCCCGGAGATGAACTTGAGGGCAAACGACTGCGCCGTACCGCTCGGAGTGCTCACGGTGCCGCGACCTCGATGATGGAAGTTGCCATGGTGCTCAACCCGTCACTTCCGCCTTCCCCGGGCTCTTCACCAGGTTCAGGTACATCTGCGCGCTCTTGTTGCCGGGACTGCGCACGAGCACGTCTTCCCAGACCTTCACCGCCTCGTCACGACGTCCCGCCGAGTACAGTGCGATTCCGTAGTTGATCCGTCCAGGAATGTACGACGGATTCTGCGCGATGACCTGCTCGTACTCGGAGAGCGCGGCCGCGTTGTCCCCGGCATCCCGCAGGGCGTTGCCCAGCTTGAGGCGGATGTCCACGAACTCCGGGAAGTGCGCCAGCGCGCGGCGGTACTCTTCAATCGCCTTGGCCCACACGCCGCTGGAGGCGAACACGTCGCCGATGTCGGCGTACATGTTGGCCACCTTCTTCATGACGTAGGGGTCCAGCTCGCCGGGGGCGCCCTTCTGGCGGGACAAGGCGGCCTGGTAGACCTCCTTCGCCTCCGCGTACTTCCCCATGTCGTTGTAGATGACCGCGAGGTTGAGGGCGGCCTCGGTGTACGCGGGGTTGAGCCGCAACGCGGACTCGAAGGCACGCTGCGCCCGGGCGAACTGGCCCTGGTCGTGGTAGATGATGCCGAGCATGTTGTAGACGTCGGCGAAGGTCGGATTCTGCTCGACCACCTTCGTCAGGTACTGCTCGGCCTGGGCGTACTGCTTCTTCTCGAAGGAGCCGCGCCCGAGGGTCAGTAGCTGCTTGAGGGCTTCTTCCATGACTCGGCCCCGCGCGGGCCCCTTCCTCCGCGGGTAGCCTACATGAGGCTGGGCGAAAACAAGAATTGATCGCCCTGGCGCACCAGCAAAAGCGGACGCTCCCCCCGGGTGTCCACCGGGCGTGACGGAAGGTCTCCCTCCACCCGGTAGTGTTCCGTCACCACGGCTTCGTCCCGCTCCAGCCGCACGTACCACGCCACCACCGTCAGGCGCCGCTTGCGCAAGGGGGCCATCTCCTCCCACGTGCGCCCTGCCCCGCCGTCGCCCCCCGGGGCCGTCAGCCGCGTCAGCACGTCCGGCAATCCCTGCTCCAGGGCCCGCCGGCGCGCCTCCAGCGCGGCCACCACCGCCACCAGCCGGGGCGCCTCCGAAGGCACGGGCTTCCACCGCCCGGACTCGCGCGAGAAGGGCGTGAGTTCCACCCCCGCGGTGCTCACCACGGTGACGCCCAGCTTCCCCTCGAAATCCAGCGTCGCGGCGGCCTCCGCCCGGTTCCCGTCCGGCGCCACCGACACGGAGATGCGGGCGTACTGGAGCTTCTGGGAAACCAGCGGAAGCGCGGAGCCGGGCACGGACAGCGACACGCCGTCGTGTTCGGCTTCCTTGAGGGAGGTGATGATCTCCGCCTCGGGTCCGGCCGCGGCGCCCAGCAGGCGCGGGCCCAGGAACACCAGAACGGCGAGCCCGGCGAGGGCGGCGATGAAGATGCCCCCCAGCCGGCCCCAGTCCTCCAGCCGTCTCACGACCCCAGCATCTTCTGGGCGCGCGCGGCGGCGGGGGTGCCCGGCAGGCGTTTGATGACCTCGCGCAGGGTGTCCTGGGCGCGCTGGGGCTCGTTGAGCTTCACGTAGGCGTTGTGCAGGTCGAAGAGGGCCTCCTCTTCCAGCGGCGTGCCCGGGTAGTCCTTGAGCAGCCCCTCCAGGCGCTGGGCCACGGCCTTCCAGCGCTCGCGCTTGGCGTAGAAGGACGCGACGTAGAGTTCATGGCGCGCGAGCCGCTCGCGCGCGTCGTCCGCGTGCACCTTGGCGTCCTTCGCGTACTGCGACTCCGGGTACAGGCGCAGGAAGGCGTTCATCGCCCGGAGCGCGTCGTACATGGGCTTCTGCTCCTTCTCGTAGGAAGGCGGCAGGGCGAAGAACTCCGAGGGGAACTCTTCCACGTAGGACAGGGCCGCGCGGTAGGCGGCGTAGTCCACCTTGGGGTGCGTGGGGTGCAGCTTCATGAAGGAGTCGAACTTCTCGCGCGCCTCCGGGAACATCTCCCGGGCGAAGTCCAGGTCGCCCAGCTTCAGCTCCGCCTCGCGGGCCGCCTCCAGGTACGGGTACTTCGCACGGACGTGGTCGTAGTACTTCTCCGCCTTGAGGAAGTCCTTGTCCTCCATGGCGGCGTCGCCCAGCGCCAGATTCTCAGCGGCCTGGCCAGCGTAGTTGGGTTCGCCAGCGGGCCCCTGGGACAGGGCCGCGCAGCCGGAGAGCAAGAGGACGGTCACACACAGGACGACAGAGCGCATCACGCCCCCAAGCTATTCGTCCTGCCCGGAGGGGTCCAGCGAAGGTTCACCCACCAGTCGGGTAACGATGTCCGGCGAAAACCCACGGCTGAGCAGGAGCCTCCCCGCGCGGGCCTGCTCCTTCGCGTCCAGCGGGCGGCCCGTCAAGCGCCGCTTCTCCAGCACCTGCCGGGCGGCCTCCAGCGCGTCGAAGCCCACCGCGTCCTTCGCGGACGCCAGCGCCTGCCGGGCCACGGTGCCCTCCAGGCCGTGGGCCTGGAGCCGCTGGAGCACGGCGCGGGGCCCCAGCTTCCCTTTGCCCAAGAGCGACGTGGCGCGGTCGCGGGCGAACTTCGCGTCGTCCAGATAGCCCCACTGGGCAAGCCTGGAGAGCACCTCGTCGCGGACAGGGCCCGGGTAGCCCTTGCGCTCCAGGGCGAGCGTCAGCTCGTGGCGGCTGCGGGCGCGCACCGAGAGCAGGCGCAGGCAGGCGTCGGTGGCGCGCTGGACAGCCTCCGGACCTTCGGGCTCCTCAACCATCGCGGAGTCCCTACCATGTGGTAACAGGCCCCGCCATGCACCCCGTTCTCGCCCGCTTCCTCACCGCCGATGCCGCCAAGGAGACGCTTCGCAAGGAGAAGGCGGGTGAACCGCTGACTCCCGAGGAGCAGCACTTCGTGGCCGCCGCCGACGCGAACCCCAAGCAGCGCGCGATGCTGCAGGGCGTGAGCGGCCGCGCGCTGTCCTCCGACGCCCAGGCCTCGCTGGTGCTGCTGGCCGCGCACGCCGCCGCGCGCGCCCTGGCGGAAGACCCGTCGCTCACCTCCGCCACGCAGAAGGCGCGCGAAGCCCTCAAGGAAGAGGGCGCGAGCGACGAGGAGACGGACGCGTTCCTCGCGTCCATCCTCCTGGAGGAGGCGTTCGGGTACGAGCAGGAGGTGGACGCCTTCGACGCGGACTACGTGAAGGAGTCGCTGGGCGAGGTGCCCGCCCTGGCCGCGCTGTCCAAGGCGTCCGTGGACGCGCTGTTCCTCGCGTTCATCAAGGCGTCGGAGAACGACGCGGACCGCAAGGCGCGCGAGCACATCGCCCGGGCCCTGTTCGAAATCGCCTGGGCCGAGGGCCCCACGTCCATCAACCCGGAGCACCTGGAGACGCTGCTCGACAACGAGGTCGTGCAGGAGTCCGACGAGGTGCAGGACGCGCGCGTGCGCGCCACCGTGTCGCTGCTGCAGACCCTGGCACACCAGGGACTGGTGGGCCCGCTGCGCCTCACCCGGCTGCGCGCGCAGCTGGGGGATGACGACGCCTGAGCAGGGCTCCCGCTTCGTTCGAAGCGGGGGACGACGGCGCCCGGGCGGTCCCCTTCCCCGTCGGGGAATCGGAGCGACGCCCGGCGCTCGAGCCGTCAGAAGCGTTCGATCTGGAAGTCGTCGTCGCCCCCGGCCGCCGGAGCGGGCGCGGGCACCGGGGCGGGCGTGGGAGGACGGGCCGCCTGCGGAGGCAGGGGGCGGCCCTGGACCCCGCCGGGCGGAGGTGCCCCCGGAGGACGCGGGGCCGCCACAC
>NZ_RAWD01000589.1:0-2445 GCF_003612065.1 Corallococcus sp. CA047B | reverse complement strand
AACGAAGCCGTCCGTACGGGTGCGTCCTTGGGCAGGCCCGCGCGTGCGGGGGCCTCCGCGTCCAGCAGGTAGCGCGGCAGGCCCGGGGCCTCCACCGTCCCCTCCAGCGACTGCTGCGTCAGCAGCAGTGACATGCGCGACTCGGACACCATCAGCGCCAGGCGGTCCGCCGGGTAGGACGGGTCCAACGGCACGTACGCGCCTCCCGCCTTCAGGATGCCCAGCAGCGCCACCAGCAGCCTCGGCGTGCGCTCCAGGCACACGCCCACCAGCACCTCCGGGCCCACGCCCTGGCTTCGCAGGTGGTGCGCGAGCTGATTCGCCTGCGTCTCCAGCGCGCCGTACGTCAGCGCTTCTTCTCCCGGGGCCACCACCGCCAGCGCGTCAGGCGTCAAGCGTGCCTGGGCCGCGAAGCGCTCGGCAATCCCCTGCTCCGCAGGCAGCGCCACGTCGGTGTCGTTCCACTCCACCAGCACCCGCTGGCGCTCCGCCTCGCCCAGCATCGGCAAGTCGAGCACGCGCGCGTCCGGGCGCGCCGCGATGCCCTCCAGCAGCACACTGAAGTGCTTCAGGATCCGCTGTGCCGTCGCCGCATCGAAGAGGTCGGTGTTGTACTCAAGAGACGCAGAGAGGCCCTGGCCCCGGTCTCCCATGTCCAGCGACAGCTCGAACTTGGCGGTGTCGCCCTCGGCGTCCACCGGTTGCAGCCGCAGGCCGGTCGGGAGCTGGGCCACGGGCAGGGGCGCGTTCTGCAGCGAGAACATTACCTGGAAGAGCGACGAACGGCTCATGTCGCGCTCGGGCTTCAGCTCCTCCACCAGCTTCTCGAACGGCACCTCCTGGTGCGCGTACGCGCCCAGCGCCACTTCCCTCACCTGACGCAGCACCTGACGGAAGGTGGCGTCACCCGCGACATGGGTGCGCAACACGAGCGTGTTGATGAAGAAGCCGATGAGGCCTTCCAGCTCCGTCCGGTTGCGGCCCGCGATGGGCGTTCCCACGCTGATGTCGTCCTGTCCGCTGTAGCGCGACAGCAGCACCTGCCAGGCCGCCAGCAGCGTCATGAAGGGCGTCGCGCCTTCTTCGCGGCTCAAGGCCCAGAGGGCATCGCGCAGCGACAGGGGCATCGTCACGGAGCAGCTGCTGCCCCGGAACGTCTGCACCGCCGGACGCGGCCGATCCGTCGGCAGCTCCAGCGCGTGCGGCGCTCCTCCCAACTGTCGCTTCCAGTAGGCGAGCTGCGCCTCCAGCACCTCACCCCGCAGCCAGTCGCGCTGCCAGGCTGCGTAGTCCGCGTACTGGACCGCCAGCTCCGGCAACGGCGACGGCTGCCCCGTGCTGTACGCGCCGTAGAGCGAGGCCACTTCCCGCACCAGCACGCCGCGCGACCAGCCGTCGGAGACGATGTGGTGCACCGACAGCAGGAGCACATGCTCCACGTCCGACAGCCGGATCAGCGTCACCCGGAAGAGCGGGCCTCGCTCCAGATCGAACGGACGCCGGACCTCTTCCTCCGCCAGGGCCTGTGCACGGGCCTCGCCGTCCGCCTCGCCCGACAGGTCCACCCACGTCAGGGGTACTTCGCTCGCCGGTGCCACCACCTGCACCGGGCTGCCTGACAGCGCGCGGAAGGTCGTGCGCAGGGACTCGTGACGACGCACCAGTTCGCCGAACGTGCGGCGCAGCGCGCCCACGTCCAGTTCGCCCGACAGCCTCACGGCCGTCGGGATGTTGTAGGACGTTCCGCCCGGCTCCAGCTGATCCAGGAACCACAGGCGCTGCTGCGCGAACGACAGGGGCAGCGCGTTCGTCCGCGCCACCGGCACCAGCGGCGGCATCCGCACTCCGCTGCCCGCGTGGACCGCGAGGTCGATGCGCGCGGCCAGCCGCTCCAACACCGCATCCTCGAACAGCGCACGCAGCGGCAGCTCCACCTGGAACGTCTGGCGGATGCGCGAGATGGCCTGCGTCGCAAGCAGCGAGTGACCGCCCAGCTCGAAGAAGCTGTCGCCCAGGCCCACCTGCTTCGCGCCCAACAACTCACTCCAGATGCTCGCGAGCTGCTGCTCGGTGGGCGTGCGCGGTGCGGTGAAGCCTCGCGCATCCCCTTCCAGTTGCTCCGGCTCCGGCAGGGCCTTGCGGTCCACCTTACCGTTCGCATTGAGCGGCAGCGCCTCCAGCACCACGAGGGCCGACGGCACCATGTACTCCGGCAGCCGCCCCTTCAGCTCGCTTCGCAGCGCGGTGCTGTCCAGCGTGTGGCCAGCCTTCGCCACCACGTACCCCACCAGCCGCTTGTCTCCGGGCACGTCCTCCCGCGCCACCACCACCGCCTCGCGCACGCCTTCGCATGCGCCCAGCCCCGCCTCCACCTCGCCCAGCTCCACCCGGTAGCCGCGCACCTTCAACTGGAAGTCCACGCGCCCCAGGAACTCCAGCTTCCCG
>NZ_RAWD01000588.1:0-2451 GCF_003612065.1 Corallococcus sp. CA047B | reverse complement strand
CTTCCGACCCGGAGTTTTTTTCAGCCCCAAACATTCCGCCCCCCGCCAACCCCCTGAAAACACAGACCTGTTGCAAGGTACGGTTCTGGCAAAGGTTCTCAGCATGACCTTGGCCAGCCCCTCCAGTGTTTCTCCCGGAATGCAGGCCTTCACGGTGCTTATCGTCCGAGGCGTGCAATCCACTGTGGACGGGCTTTCGCCGGAGGTCCGGCGGGCGGTGCTGGCGGAGCTGTTCCGGATGGGCGCGGACGCGAGCCGGGAGCACTCGGACCGCGCGCCCTGCCTTCCCTACACCCTGCGCCTGGACGTGGCGGACTGCCGGATGCTCGTGGAGTTGGATCCGACGCGCACCCGGCTGTCGCTGACAGGCCTCACCCGGCCCCGGCCGCACTAGAGGGCATGTGAACGAGCGGTGGAACCCAGGGCAGCCGGTCCCCCGGCGCGCGGGCTACGAGGAGAGCTGGGAGCTCACGTACCGCGTGGAGCAGCTCCGGGAGCTGGTGGGACAGGAACTGCGCCTGGACCCCGAGCTCGGCGACGAGCTGGAGGACACCCTGGCCCGGCTGGTCCAGCGCAACCTGCGCCTGCGCGGCCTGCAGCGCATGGTGTCCGCTGAACGCGAGCCGGAGGACCTGGCCATGTTCCGCGACGCGCTGGAGGACCTGGACCGGCAGCTGCTCCAGGACCTGCCCGGCCTGCTGGACCGCCTGCGTGCCACGCTCCTGTAGCGGATGCAGCCTGTAGCGGAGGCTCGCGGGACGTCTTCTCCCCACGCGAAGGCACAGGCCCCGTCTTCTTTAACCAGTCTATTTGTAGTGTTGATCAACTGGTGGAAGCAGTAGGCGGCGCGGAGTTGGGGACAAGTCAGCAACCCCGTGGATTCATACAGGAATCGGCGATCTGCTACATGTGGGCAAGTTGCCGGTTTTCCCCCGGCATCCACAGCCCCGGGATTCGCCGGCCGGTTGTCCACAGCCCGCCCCCTGTCGTCCACAGCTCATCCACAGGGACCTGGGGGGCATGCGGGCCCACCCCAAGTGGGTCTCCACCTGGACGGAACGTCCCCGGCAGCAACAGCCCTGTTATGGTCCGCGGGCGATTTTTCCGTTTCTCTTGATGCGGGCGCGCCGGTCCGGGGCGCTGGAGGATGACCTCATCGATTTCCATCGGGGCGAGCGCATCGGGAAGTACGAGGTGCTCACGCAGTTGACCGTGGGCGGCATGGCGGAGCTGTTCCTGGGCTACACGTCCGGCCCGGGCGGCTTCCGCAAGTACGTGGTCATCAAGCGCATCCTCCCGGATGCGCGTTCGAATGAGCAGTTCGTCCGCATGTTCCTGGACGAAGCGCGCATCACCGCGGCCTTCAACCACCCGAACATCGCGCAGGTGTTCGACCTGGGGGAGGAGGACGACGGGCTCTACCTGGCCATGGAGTTCATCGGCGGGCAGAACCTCAACCAGGTGACCAGCGCGTGCCTGAAGAAGCGCCAGCCGGTGCCGCTGGGCTTCACGCTGTCGGTGGCGCGCGACGTCTGCCTCGCGCTGCACTACGCGCACACCTTCACGTCGCCCGGCGGCCAGCCCAGCCCCGTCATCCACCGCGACGTGGCGCAGAAGAACATCATGGTGACGTACGACGGCACCGTGAAGCTGCTCGACTTCGGCATCGCCAAGGCGAAGAACAGCCTGGAGCGCACCCACGTGGGCACGGTGAAGGGCACCACCGGCTACATGTCCCCGGAGCAGGTGCGCGGCGATCCGCTGGATGGCAGAAGCGACCTGTTCTCCGTGGGTGTGGTGCTGCACGAGCTCATCACCGGCGAGCGGCTGTTCGCCGGCAAGACCGAGCGCGATGAGATGGTGAAGATCCTCGAGGACTCCATCCCGTGGCCCTCCGTGCTGCTGCCGCACATCTCCGAGGACATCTCCCGCGTGGTGATGCGCGCCCTGGAGCGCAACGTGGATCGCCGGTACGCGTCCGGCCGGGACATGGCGCGCGCCATCGAGAAGGCGGCCGGTACCAAGCTGATGGACGCCGAGCAGCGCGCGGCCCTGATGAAGGGCCTCTTCTCCGAACGCATGGCCGCCACGCGCTCGCTCCTGGACAGCGCGGACGTGACGACGAGCAGCCAGGTGATGGCGTCGGCGAAGCGCGCGCTGCAGAAGGATGACGGCCCCTACCTGCCGGAGCGCAAGGCGGACGCCCTGAGCGTCGTGGAGGCGCGCAAGAAGGCGGAGGTCGCGCGGCTGCGGGCGGACGAGGCCTCCAGCGCGGACACCGCGCCCCCGGTGAAGCGCTCGAAGCTGGGCGCGGTGTGGGCCCTGCTGGTGCTGGGGGTGCTCATGGGCGGGGCCTACGGGGCCTTCCGGCTCACCAAGCTGCTGGAGAGCGAGGAGCCCCTCACGCCCGTCGTCGCGGGCCCCATGGTGGCCATCCCCATTCCGCCACCC
>NZ_RAWD01000587.1:0-2470 GCF_003612065.1 Corallococcus sp. CA047B | reverse complement strand
GTCCCGCCCCGTGGCCCCCGACTGAGGCGAAGCCGCCCGCGTCCAGGCGCGCGGGCGTTCGCGCGGGGGGAGCCTCCCGCGTCCACGGAAAAGTGGGGTGCGCAGGCCAGCGCGGCGGGCGGTAGCGCGTTATGAGGGGCGGCACCTTGGCACCTCCCGTCACGCAAGCCCCCCCGTCGCTCCGCGCCCGCCTGAAGAACGCGGGCGTCCTCTTCAAGCAGCTGCCCGGCACCTTCCAGCTCTTCTGGCGGGCGAGCCCCCGGGGCGCGGTGGTCCTGGGGCTGCTCACGCTGGTGGCGGCGGTGTTGCCGGCGGGCATCGCGTGGGTGGGCAAGCTCATCGTGGACACGGTGGTGGCCTCCGCGCAGGGCGACACCACGGCGCATTCGCGGGTGCTGGGGCTGGTGGCGCTGGAGTTCGGTCTGATGGTGGGCTCCGCGGTGGTGGACCGCGGCCTGACGCTCACCCGGGACTTGTTGCGCGCGCACCTGGGCAACCTGCTCAACGAGCGCATCCTCCAGAAGGCGCTGGAGCTGGAGCTCAAGCACTTCGAGGACTCGGACACCTACGACAAGATGCAGAACGCGCGGCGCGAGGCGAACGCGCGGCCGCTGTCGCTGGTGATGCAGGCCTTCAGCATCGTGCGCAACGTCATCACCCTGTCCACCTACGCGGTGCTGCTGGTGGCGCTGTCGCCGTGGAGCGTGCTCGTGCTGCTGGCCGCGTCCATCCCCGCCTTCATCGCGGAGGCGCGGCTGGCGGCGGAGGGCTTCCGGCTCTATTCGTGGCGGGCGCCGGAGGGCCGCAAGCTCAACTACCTGGAGTGGATCCTCACGCGCGACAGCACCGTGAAGGAGGTGAAGCTCTTCGGTCTGGGGCCGCTGGTGCTGGGCAGGTACCGCACGCTGTTCCAGAAGTTCTTCGCGGAGGACCGGGCGCTCGCGCGCAAGCGCATGGCGTGGGGCCTGGGGCTGGGCCTGTTGTCGCTGGCGGCCTTCTACGGCTGCTACCTCTTCGTGGCGAGCCGCGCGGCGGCGGGCGGCATTTCCGTGGGCGACATGGTGCTGTACCTGTCCGTGTTCCGGCAGGGGCAGGCCGCGTTCCAGGGCATCCTCACCAGCGTGGGCTCCATGTACGAGGACGCGCTCTTCATGAGCAACCTCTTCGCCTACCTGGACATCCCCACCACGGGTGAGACGCCGAACGTGCTGCCGGCCCTCCAGCCGCCGCGAGGCCGGACCAACGCCATCGAGCTGCGCGACGTGTCCTTCCGCTACGCGGGCAAGGACGCGTGGGCGCTGCGCAACGTGAACCTGACGCTCAAGCCCGGCCAGAAGCTGGCGCTGGTGGGGGAGAACGGCGCGGGCAAGAGCACGTTGGTGAAGCTGCTCTTGCGCATGTACGAGCCGACGGAAGGGACCATCCGCTACGGCGGCGTGGACACGGCGGCGATGGACGTGGGGGATTTGCGCAGCCGCTTCGGGGCGGTGTTCCAGGACTTCGTGCGCTACCAGTTCAGCGTGGCGGAGAACATCGGCCTGGGGCACGTGGATGCGCTGGAGGACCGGCCGCGCATCGAGCGCGCGGCGGAGCAGGGCGGGGCGAACTCGGTCATCGCGGCGCTGCCCGGCCAGTACGACACGATGCTCGGCGGCTGGTTCGAGAAGGGCCAGGAACTGTCCAGCGGCCAGTGGCAGAAGCTGGCGGTGTCCCGCGCCTTCATGCGCGACGACGCGGAGGTGCTCATCCTGGATGAGCCCACCGCCAGCATCGACGCGGAGGCGGAGCACGCGCTGTTCGAGCGCTTCCAGGCGCTGGCCGCGGACCGCATCGCCATCGTGATTTCACACCGCTTCTCCACGGTGCGCATGGCGGATCAAATCGCCGTGCTGCACAACGGCACGGTGCAGGAGCTGGGCAGCCACGACGAGCTGATGGCGCTGGACGGGCGGTACGCGCACCTGTTCCGGTTGCAGGCGCGCGGCTACCAGTGAGCAGGGGTCCGGCTTCCGGCTCAGGACGCGCTGGCGGGGGTCGGGGCCCTGGGCAGGTGGTCGCGGATGACGCCCAGCCAGTACGGCTTGCCGTAGTACTGGCTCATCTTCCCCAGCCGTTGCCCGTTGAGGAACAGCAGGAAGGTGGGGATGCCGTGCAGGCCGAAGCGGGTGGCCAGGGCCTCGTGCTCGTAGGCGTTGACCTTGACGACGCGCATGGGCGCGCCCTCCAGCTCCGCCAGCAGGCCGGGTTCGGACGCCGCGTAGATGTCGCAATTCGGGCAGCCGGGGCCCCAGAAGTCCACCACCACCAGCTCGTCGCGGGGTTCCAGGACGAGCGAGTCGAAGGTCTCGGTCGTCGCCTCGTAGCTCACGGGATGCGCCATGGCGTCCTTCCTAACCCCAAGGGGGCCGCCATTCCACGAGGCCTGTCAGGCCCCGGAGCAGGCGGGCGGCGTGGGAGGAGGCCGACGGGG
>NZ_RAWD01000586.1:0-2490 GCF_003612065.1 Corallococcus sp. CA047B | reverse complement strand
CCCCGCCCCCGCCCGACGACGAGGACGACGACGACCTGGGCCAGAGCACCGAGCTGAACACGTCGGAGAAGACGCAGATCCGTCCCGCGCCCGAACGCCCGCGCCGGTAGGACCCTCCGCATGACTCGACGGGGACCCTCCAGGTCTCCCGGACCCGGGTGACGTGACGCATCCGCGCGGGACGCCCGACGCCGGACATCCCCGTCGTCCCCAGGTGGGTGGGGCCCTGTCCCACCATGCGGCTTCCACGAATCCGGACCTTGCGACGCGGTCGGCTCGGGGAGAAAGTGGTCCCGTGTTGATCCCCTTCATCGCCGCGCTCACCCTGGTGGTCGCCCAGGCGCCCGCGACCACCTCCTCCGCGAAGCCCCTCACCGTGCTGCTGGCGCCGACGGACGTGGCGCGTGGCACGCCCCGCTACCTCATCGGAACCGCCCAGGAGCACGTGGCCGAACAGCTCAAGGCCCGGGGCCTGGAGGTGGTTCGCGTGGAGGACGTGACGCGCACGCTGCCCAAGAAGAAGCGCACCGCGATGATGCGCTGCAACCGCACGCAGCCCTCCTGCATCGCGTCGCTGGGCGTGGCGGCGAAGACGGACGTGGTGATGGTGACGGAGGTGGGCCCCTACCTCAACGCCTACAAGGCCGGCGTGCGCGTGTACACGGCCCAGGACGGCGCACCGCTCGTCGAGCACTCGGTGCCGGGCGTCACCGAGGATCAGGTGCTGGACGCGCTCAGCAAGTCCCTGGACGTGGTGGTGCCGCGCACGCTGCGGGTGCTGCGTCCGGAGCCGGTGGCGCCGCCGCCGCAGGTGGTGATCCAGCCTCCCACGGTGACGCCGGGCGACAAGCAGCCGGTGACGCCGGGCGTTTCGCCGGGCGTCGAGCCGCCCACGCGGGTGGACCTGGGCGACGCGCCCAGGGTGGAGACGCCGGGGCGGCGCAAGTGGGCGTGGGTGCCGGCGGCGGGCGGCGTGGTGCTCGCGGGCGTGGGCACGGTGTTCCTGGTGCAGTCGCGCAGCAAGTTCACCGACCTGGATGAGAACGAGTTCCCGACGCTGGCCGAGGCGGATGCGGCGCGGGACTCCGGCAAGCGTTCGCAGACGATTGGCGTGGTGGGCATCGGCGTGGGCGCGGCGGCGGTGGTGACCGGCGCGCTGCTGTACTTCCTGCCGACGAAGCAGTCTTCCGTTCAGCCGTCCGTGACGCTCACGCCCCAGGGTGGCGGATTGAGCGTCGCCGGGACGTGGCAGTGAGTTCGGGGAGAACCATGCGGAACATCTGGAAGGTCGGAGCGCTGGGCGCGGTGTTCGGTGCGGTGCTCAGCGTGGGCGGGTGCCAGGACTTCGACGCGGCCTATGAGAAGTGCGTGGCCGAGGGCCGCTGCGAACCGGATGGGGGCACGGCGGACGCAGGGGACGGGGGCAGGAGCGACGCCGGGGATGCAGGGCCGGAGTGCATTCCCAGTTCGATCCCCGACCAGCCCGATGATCAGGGGCTCGACACCGACTGCGATGGCGTGGATGGCGTCGCGGACGCGGGCTACTTCGTGGATCCCGCAGGCGGCAATGACACCACCGGCGACGGCTCCCGGGAGCGTCCTTTCGGGACGCTGGCCCATGCGCTGGAGCAGGTGCGCACCAACGCCTCCGGACGCACCACCCTCTATCTGGCGCGCGGGACCTACAACGAGGCCTCCACGGAGGTGACGGTGCCGGTCTCGCTCCATGGCGGATACAGCCGGCGCGGCACCACCAACGATTGGGATCGGTTCACCGACGGCGGCACGCTCATCGACGGCGGCACGCTGGCGTTCACCGTCCGCGACGTCACCGACGCGCGCGTCCTGCTGGATGGCCTCCACATCGCCTCCAACGACGCGCTCAACGACAGCGAGTCCTCCATCGCCCTTCGGGCGATCCACACCGCGAACCTGCAGCTCCACAACACCCGCGTGGAAGCAGGCCTGGGCGGGCCCGGAAACAAAGGCTCGCCAGCGAGCCCCGACGTGAAGGGCGCCCCCGGCATCCCGGGGGGCGCCGCCCAGCCCAGTGGTACGGGCTCCATCCCTGGAGATCAGGGCACGGGAGGCACCAGCACCTGTTCCGTCAGTGGCGCCGGAGTGGGTGGCCCCGGAGGCAGCGGCGTCGTCCGGGACCAGGGTGAGACCGGTGGGACGGGCGAGCCCGCGACGAAGGGTGGAGCGGGCGGCGCAGATGCTGGCCCCGTGGACAACTCCGGCGCCTTCAACTGCGTGGGCGGGCCGGGCCTCGACGGAGATCCAGGCGCCGAGGGAACCCCCGGAGGTCCCGGTGACGCAGGGTTCGGGATGGGGTTCTTGAACGTGGATGCCGGCGTCTGGGTGACTCGGCCCACGCAGAAGGGAGCCCCGGGTGTGGGCGGGCGTATCGGAGCGGGCGGCGGCGGTGGCGGCAGTGGCGGAACGTGCTCGGACCGCACCGTCAAGGCGACCGAGACCGCGGCCTCGGGT
>NZ_RAWD01000585.1:0-2510 GCF_003612065.1 Corallococcus sp. CA047B | reverse complement strand
GGCCAGGGGGCTGGGCGCGATGGCCGCCCCACCGAAGATGGGCGCCTTCGTGAGCGGCGGCTCGGGAGGAGGCGGCACCGGCGCGGCGGCGGTAGCAGGCCCCTGCGGCGAGAGGGGCGCGCGGGGCGCGGGAGACCAGACGGAGCCGGGGCCCCAGGTGCTGGAGGCGCTCAGGCCCTCCGTGTCCACCCGGCCCCAGTCGAGCAGCAGGCTGCGCCGAGCGTGATCCACCGCGCGGTGCGCCGGGGGCGGCTCCACGAGGAAGGAGGAGCCCTCCTGCGACAGCGGCGGGGCCACGGGCTCCGCGGCCTCCTGCCCGAACGCGGGTGGCTGGCCGCCTTCACCGGGACGCGAGCGCGGCGGGAAGACGATGACCTGCGCGGGCTGCGCCGGGGCCGGCGTGGACGCCACCTCCGCGGCGGGCGCGAACTCCTCGACGGGCGCGGGTTCCGGCTCGGGCGCCACGTCCTCGACGGGCGCGGCCTCCGCCACGGGGACGGGTTCGGGCTCCGGGGGGACGTCCTCCACGGCCACCGGGACTTCCACGGGGGCCGCTTCGACGGGCGCGGGCGCGAGCTCCACCGGGATGGGCGGGGCGGCGTTCAGCCACTGCTCGATGCCGGGCTTGCTGCTCTGCACCGGCTCCTGCGGCGCGTTGCCCAGCTCGCGGATCAGCCCCTCGAAGTACAGCTTGCTGATGATGCCCAGCGCGGCCAGGTCCTCGAAGTCCGAGTCCTCCACCACGCGCGACAGCGCGCGCTTGCCGTCGAACAGGCGCAGCAGGCCGTTCACCTCGTCGGGGATCTCCGACAGGCGGTCCGCCAGTTGGTGGTAGTCGATCTCGAAGACCGTCTCCAGCGGCGGAAGCTGCTCGAGCATCCGGCCCCACTCATCGAGCCGGCGCATGCCCTCCATGAGCAGGCCCTGCGTGGAGACCTCGATGCGCTCGGGCCTGTCCAACGTGGTGAACTGCACGTCGAACTGGCCTTCGAACGTGTTGAGCAGCCGGTAGAAGGCGTTCTCGCCCTTGAGCCGGCCCAGCTCCGCGTCCACGACGCGGCCTTCCTTGAAGTAGACGGTGCCGGTGCGCTCGCCCTGGATGGAGATGACGCCCGTCTTGCGGCCGATTTCGAAGGTCTGGACCAGGTCCACGACGCCCATGTCGGCGAGGCTGCCCGCGAAGCCGCCCTTGGTCGTCTCGCGCTTCTCGATGCGTTCCTTCTCGGCCTTCTGAAGGATCATCTTCACGCGGGCGACGATCTCTTTGATGTAGATCGGCTTGGTCAGGTAGTCGTCGCTGCCCAGCTCAAGGCCGCGCACCTTGAACTCGACCGACTTCTGGTTCGTCAGGAAGACGAAGGGGATGGACTTGAAGCGCTCGTCGGACTTGAGCGTCTTGCAGAGTTCGAAGCCGTCCATCTCCGGCATCTTCGTGTCGGCCAGCACGAGGTCCGGAGGGCTGATCTGGACCTTCTCCAGCGCATCCTTGCCGTGGATCGCCGTCGTGACGGAGAAGCCCGCCTTCTTCAGGCTGACCTCCATCACGCGCAGGCTCTTCGCGTCACCATCGACCAGGAGCAGGTGCTGCTTGGCCACGTTGCATGCCTTTCAAAACGGGAGGGGCGGCGGATCCACCGGACGCGCCCCGTGGGGGCAAGCATCGGGCCCGCTTTCCAGGTGTGTCAATGGGCGGGACTGTCCGGAAAACCGTCCGGTTCCCCCCCTGGAGGACAGGCAGGTCAGCGGAAGAGGCCCTTCTTGGGCGGGTTCTTCTTGCGCATGTCGATGAGCCGCAGCTCCTGGTTCGCCTCCAGGTGCTTGGGGTTGGCGCGCACGGCCTCGCGGAAGTGGCGCTCGGCGCGGTCCATGTCGTTCTCCACCCGGGCGATGACGCCCAACTGGTAGTGGGCGCGATCACAG
This sequence comes from Corallococcus sp. CA047B, assembly GCF_003612065.1. Classification (NCBI taxonomy): domain Bacteria; kingdom Pseudomonadati; phylum Myxococcota; class Myxococcia; order Myxococcales; family Myxococcaceae; genus Corallococcus; species Corallococcus sp. CA047B. The sequence goes on along the minus strand of NZ_RAWD01000585.1, from coordinate 590 downwards.
TTCGGGTCAGCGCGCACCGCATCCGCCATCCACTGTTTGGCGCGGGCCATGTCGGCCTTGCGGCTGGGGTCCATGTAGATGGCCCACGCGCGGGCGGCGAGGTACAGGGGCTTGGGGTCCAGCGTGTGCGCGCGCTCGTAGTGTTCGTTGGCGGCGACGAAGTCGCGCTTGCGGAAGTAGACCTCCGCCATCTTGAAGAGGTCCTCCGCGTTCACGTTGCCCCGGGCAGAAGGGGCGCCGGGGCGGCCCGCCGAGGCCTGCGACGGGGGCTTGGGCGCGGCCTGGGCCCCCTGCAGCGACTGCAGGTAGCTGTTGCGGCGCGTGTCGTCGTGCAGGACTTCGTAGGCCTCGCGGATGGACTCGAAGACGGAGGTGATCTTCGGCGCCAGGTGGGGCAGCGACGGGGGCAGCCGGTCCGGGTGGAAGAGCTTCGCCAGGCTGAGGAAGGCGGCCTTCACGGTGTCGCGCGAGGCGTCCTGCGGCACGCCGAGCACGAGGAAGTGGTCGCGCTTGGCCTGGATGTCCGCGTAGCGCTGTTCAATCTGCTGCGCGAGCCGGCCCTCGTCGGGCTTGGGGGGCTCCAGGGGCTG
>NZ_RAWD01000584.1:0-2521 GCF_003612065.1 Corallococcus sp. CA047B | reverse complement strand
CCCGCGATGCCCGCGGTCCGCTCCTCCCCCGGGGAGCGTGTCGGGCCTCATGAAGAAGCGCGGTCTCTCGTTCGTGCGGCTCGCCCTTCGTCACCGCTGCCGCCTCCTCCTGCTCCTCCTGCTCCTCCTCCGGCGGAGAGCCGGCAGTCGTCGGTCCATACGGGCTCGCTGCCTCGCGAGTCCGTGAGGGATGTCATCCGGTCCCTGGGGCCTCGTGTGAAGGAGTGCTTCGAGAAAGCTGCCCCGCGCTACCCCGGGCCTCAAAAGGTGACAGTCGCCTTCACTCTCCAGGGGCAGGGGCTGTCCGGATTCATCGAGGACGAGGAGGTCGTCGACTCCACCATTCCGGATCCCTGGTTCCAGGCCTGCTTTCTGGAGGTGCTTCATTCCGCCACCTTCTCGGCACCGAAGGATGGGACGGTCCGCATCACCTATCCCTTTGTCTATCAGCCGAACCGGGATGCGGGGACCTGAGCCCGTCTAGCGCCCACCGAGCCTGCCCGAGGCATACGCCTCGCGATTGCCCGAGCGCGAGGGCTTTCCGGAGGTGGACTTGAGCAGCGAGCCTGACTCGCAGAGCGCCACGTCCTTGAGACCGAGGCTCAGCCGAAGCGCCACTTCCTGGCGGATGCGGACCGCCAACGCTCGAGGATCCTCCACGTCCGGCTCGGGCTCCACGCACACCACGACCTCCTCGGTGCCCATCTGCTCGGAGGTGATGCCGAAGGCGACCACGCGGCCCGCCCTGCAGCCTGGGATGGACGCGACGACCTCCTCGATATCCTCTGGGTACAGGTTGGTTCCCCGGTGGATGATGAGGTCCTTCAGCCGCCCCGTGACGAAGAGCTCTCCCTCGGCGAGATAGCCCAAATCGCCCGTTCGGAACCACCCGTCCTCCGTTCGCGAGACGGCGGTGGCCTCCGGGTGCGCGACGTACCCCTCGAAGAGGCTCGGGCTCCGGATTTCAATCTCTCCAATCCGTCGCTCCCCCCGGTGGGAGATCCGCACCTCGCAGCCAGCGATGGGGACGCCACTCGAAGCGAAGACCTTGTCCTCGGCGCTCGGCGGCCCGGCCTCCAGCGCGACAGCATCCCCTTGCGTCAGGAGCGGGGCGCGCCGCACCCGGTCGAGCCGCAGGGGGGAGCCCATGGGCGTCTGCGTCACGGCGAAGGTGTTCTCCGCCATCGCATAGCAGCCCTGGAGCTGGTCCCAGCGGACGCCGTGAGGCCCCATGCGCTCGACAAACCTTGCCAGCGTGCCTGGCCGCACCGGCTCACTGCAGTTGATGAAGGCACGCACCTGCCCGAACTCCATGGCGCCCAGGTCTTCGGCGCGTGTGCGCTGGGCCAGCAGCTCGAAGGCGAAGTTCGGCAGCCAGACGAGAGTCCCCGCCGAATCCACGATCTGCCGCCACAGCCACTGCGGCCGCTGCACCCACTCAAAGGGAGACAGATGGACGGAGGGCACGCCCATGAAGCAGGGCAGGAGCAGGCAGGCCACGAGCCCCATGTCATGGTAGAGGGGCAACCAGCTCACCACCCGGTCTGTCGAGGAAAGAAGGTGGAGGGCTTCCGCATACGCTTGGACTTGCGAGGCCAGCATGGCGTGCGTGATGGCGACGCCCTTGCGGAGTCCGGTCGTCCCCGACGAGAACTGGAGGAAGGCCACCTTGCCGTCGGAGGCGGGCAGGGGCTCGTCTCCAGCGGGCTCCTCGAGCAGTTCCCGCAGCGGGAGGAGGGCAATCCCGCTGCCGGAGGCCGCCTTCCACCCTTGGAAGGCCGGGGCCAGGGCGTCCGAATACAGCAGGCACGCCGCGCCGCTGGCCGAGATCAGGGGGCTGAAGCTCGCGAAGAATCGCTCGGTGGGCTGCTTGATGGAGGGATGGGAGTAGATCGACGGGATCGCCTCCGCGAAGAGGGCGCCCAGGAAGCCCAGGGCCTGCTCCCGAGGCGAGGAAGACACAATGACAACGACATCCTTCGGGGCCACTCCTCGCCGCTTCAGCCCGAGCCCGACGCCGCGGGCCCGCTCCACCAGCTCCGCCCACGTCAGCTCGAGCGTCTCGCCCCCTTGCGTGGGAAACCGGAGCGCCCACTGATGACCCTGGGAGCGGCCATGGTGCTCGAGCCGCTCCCTCAACGTTTCCGGGACCCTGGGAGTCTTCATTCGGGCGTGGACAGGGCGGACGCGAGCTTGCGCGGGGTGTTGTGGATGAAGAGGTCCGGGCAGGTGACCCCACATCGCTCCTCGATGGTGGCGATGAGGTGGGCGAACGCGAATGAGTCAAGTCCCAGTCCCAGGAAGGTCACATCCGGCTCCGCGGTGCGTCCGTCACCGAGAAGTTCGTTCAGGAGCTGCTCCAGCACCGGTGGGATCGTCGTGGCGGAGAGGTGCTCCCGAGGGCGACTCCGGAGCTCGGAGCTGGCCCCTGTCTCTTGAGTCGGCGCGGCTTCCTGGGCCGGCGCTCGTGGAGGGCCGGGGGGCTCTCCCGTGAGGAGCTGGGCCAGGGAGGGGATGGAGG
>NZ_RAWD01000583.1:0-2545 GCF_003612065.1 Corallococcus sp. CA047B | reverse complement strand
CCGCGGGGCCGTGGTGGCGGGTGGGCGTCTGGGTGATTTCGCGCAGGGGGACGCGGATGTCGGGGTGCAGGGTCCCGGACACGTAGACCTTCTGGGAGGCGGGAAGCGGGCCACGGCTGATCCCCTCCAGCACCTTCCCGTCGACCTTCAGGCTCTTGGACGCTCCACTCATCGGACGGCTCCTCGTGACAACGGACGGGAGACGGGACGGGAGCATGGAGCGCCCACACCGCTTCCCTCCGCCGGTATTAACCGGTTCAGGTTCAAAGGGTCGGACGCGGCAACGCGACCGTCTCAGCCTCCTTCCGGAGGCGCCCCTAGCGACTGCGGAGCGGTGTAGCGCAGGGGGAAGCGGGCTTCAACCGGGGCACGCACGAGCCCCTGGCCAGTGAACGCCTGGAGGCCCTGCGGGGAGGGGCACCCAGGGTCTGGACTCTCCCGAGCGTTCCCGCGGCGTCACATGGAGCGCAGCCCTCCATGTGGCCGGAAAACAGCTCCGGAGGTCTTGCTCCTGACGGTGCAGATCGTAAGTGGGGCCTCAGGCCGGGTGCGCCCCTCGCTGTCATCCCAGGAAGAGTCCCCCATGCTGCTGAGCCGCGTCCTTCCGCTGCTGCTGTGCGCCACCCTGTCGCTTGTCGGTTGCGGAGAGGACCCGGTGTCCTACTCGGCGCCGGTTGGTATCAACCTCAAGGCCAAGTCGTCCGACACCACCAACGGCACCGTCACCGCCCAGAAGGGCATCTCGACCGAGTCGGGGAACCCCTACAAGGTCTTCGTCGACGAGGCGCGCCAGGGGCTGGACGGCGCGTCGCCTTCTCGCGTGGAGCTCACGACCCTGACGCTCACCCTGGGCGCGGGGAGCGTGGGCGCGACCTCCCTGGCGGAGGTCTTCACCGGCCGCGTCGACGTGTTGTTCCTGACCGAAGAGTCCAACAACACCTACGTCGCCGGCCACGTGGAGAACCCCACGGGGAGCGGGCCGGTGGCGCTCGTCGTCGACTTCGACTCGGAAGCAATGCCAGACGCCGACTACACGCGCTTCCTCGACGGCAAGTTCAACGTCGTGCTGCGCGGCCCGGCCGCGCCCAGCTTCACGACCAAGGGCGCGGACGTGGACTTCCAGTCCACGTTCGCCTTCACCGCGTTCGAGTAACGCCCCTCCGCCGAGGTCCGCTCACACCTTGACGGACTTCACCAACGGCAGCTCGCGCACGCGGGTCCCCGTGAGCGCGAACACGGCATTGGCCAGGGCCGGGGCCACGGGGGGCACGCCGGGCTCGCCCACGCCTCCCGGCGGACCGTCGCTCGGGATGATGTCCACGTGGATCTTCCGGGGCGTCTCCGCGATGCGTGCCAGGCGGTAGTCCCGGAAGTTGCTCTGCACCGTGGCGCCGTCCTTCATCGTGATTTCTCCGTACAGCCCCAGGCTCAGGCCGAACACCACCGCGCCCTCCATCTGGGACCGCACGCGCTCCAGGTTCACGATGGTGCCCGCGTCCGCGACGATCCACGCCTCGTCCACGCGGATCTGCTCGTTCGCGTCCTTCACCACCGACACCACCACCGCCACGTACGTCAGGAAGCTGCGGTGCGCCGCGAGCCCTAGTGCCCTGCCCTCGCGCTTGCGCTCGTCCCACCGCGCAAGGCCTGTCACCCGCTCGATCACCCGCCGCAGCCGCGCCGAGTCCACGGGATGCTGCTCCAGCGGCTGGCCGTAGTTCGGCACCTTCGCCACGCCCAGTTCCTTCGGCGTCACGATGCGGGACGGCCCCAGCACCTCCAACAACGTGTCACGCGGATCCGTGCCCCTCTCGTGCGCCAGCTCGTCGATGAAGCTCTGCACCGAGAACGCGTGGTAGATGTTCGCCACGGAGCGCAGCCAGCCGATGCGCGTGTACGCCCGCGCCTCGCAGTTCTCCATCCGGATGTCCGGAATGGCCAGCGGCAGATCCACGATGCCCTGCCCCATCTCTCCCTCCCCCGCGAACGTCGCGTCGGAGAACGTGGAGCCAATGGGCGGGAACGCGATGCGCTGGTGCCACGCCACCACCTTGCCGTTCGCGTCCAGGCCCGCCTCCAGCCGCTGCGCGCTCGTCGAGTGGTAGTAGTCGTGGCGCACGTCGTCCTCGCGCGTCCACTGCAGGCGCACCGGCGCGCCCACCGCCTTCGCCACCAGCGCCGCCTCCACCACGTAGTCCGGCTTCGACTTGCGGCCGAACCCGCCACCCAGGAGCGTCACGTGGATCGTCACCTTCGACGGATCCATCCCCAGCGCCTTCGCCACCTCGCTGCGTGCGGCCTGCGGATTCTGCGTCGTGGCCCACACCTCGCAGGTGCCGTTCTCCACCCTCGCCACCGCCGCGGGCGGCTCCATGGGCGCGTGCGCCAGGTGCGGCGTGTTGTACGTCGCCGTCACCCGCTTCGCCGCCTTCGCCAGCGCGGCCTCCGCGTCGCCGACGTTGCGCACCACCTTGCCCGGCTTGCCAATCACCTCCAGCAGCTGCTCGCGGTACGCCGCGGAGTCATAGGCCCCGTTGTCCCCGCC
>NZ_RAWD01000582.1:0-2545 GCF_003612065.1 Corallococcus sp. CA047B | reverse complement strand
CCCGCCCCGCCCGTCCCCGGCCCTTCGCACCCGCAGCTCCCGGTGCGGGTAGGCCGCCTCCACCTCGTCCACCACGCCGCGCGTCAGCTCGTGCAGGTCCGCGGGCCGCCGCTCGATGCGGATGCCGCCCCCCAGGCGCGCCTGGGTGAAGTCCAGCAGGTCCTTCACCATGCGCGTGGCCCGCTCCGCCGCGTTCTGGATGCGCGTCACGCTCTTGCGGCTGCGCTCGTCCAGGTCCTCGCGCCGGGCCATGGCGCTGACCCCCAACTGGATGGCCGACAGGGGGTTGCGCAGGTCGTGGCTCACGATGCCGATGAGGTGCTGCTCGAACTCCGCCTGGCGCTTGACGGCGACCTCCAGCCGCCGCTGCACCGTGATGTCCTGGAGGAGCGCGACGTAGCCATCCGCTTCTCCCTCCGCGTTCCGGTAGGGATTGAACGTCACCCGCACATCCCGGGTGCCCCCCAGGCGATAGGGCACGCCGTGCTGCTCGAAGGACAAGCCCTCTCCCGCCAGCCCCCGCCGCACGTAGGGCCCCAGCACCGCATAGGCCGCCTCCCCGATGATTCCCCGGACGGGGCGCCCGAGCAGCTCCTCTCGCGTGTGGCCGAACCAGTCCTCGTACGCCTTGTTGGCGAAGCCGTAGCGCTCATCCGCCGTCACCCGCGAGACGAGCAGCGGAATCGCGTCCGTCACCTGCCGCAGCTCGGCTTCACTCGCCCGGAGCTTCTCCGCCAGGGCCTCCGCGCGACGCCGCGCCTGCACCGGCTCCGTGATGTCGAAGCCGAAGACGACGATGCCATCCACCTGCCCCCGCGCGTCCCGCAGCGGCTGGTAGACGAAGTCGACGTACGCGTCCTCCAACTCGCCCCGGCCGTCCCGGTCGAAGCGGATGAAGGTCTCACGCCCGATGTGCGGCGTGCCCGTGCGGTAGACGTCGTCCAGCAGTTGCAGGAACCCCTGGGGCACCAGCTCCGGCAGCGCCTGCGCGACGGAAAGGCCGAGCAGCTTGCGCTCGCGGCCCACGTGCAGTTGGTAGGGCGGGTTGATGGCCTCGTACACGTGCTCGGGCCCGCTCAACAGGGCAAGGAACGCGGGCGCGTGCTCGAAGAGGCTGAGCAACCGGTTGCGCGCCGCCTCCACCTCGGCCAGCAGCTTCTCGCGCTCCGCGTCCGCCTGCTTGCGCGCGGTGATGTCCGTGACCGTTCCGGTGAGGCGCGCGGGGCTTCCATCCGGGCCGGAGAGGATTTGTCCCCGAGCCTCCACCCACCGGACGTCCTGGAACGGGAGCGAGGGCCGGACCCGGTGCTCGACCTGGAACTGGCCGCCGTTGCGACCCGCCTTGGCGTCCTCGAACGCATGGAGGACCCGGGCCAGGTCCGCCGGGTGACAGGCCCGGGTCCCCTGCTCGAAAGTGAAGGGCACCTCTTCGGACAGGCCGAGGATTCTCCGGAAGCGGGAGTCCGCGTCCCCCTCCCCGGTGCCCAGGTCCAAGCGGAAGCTGCCCGCGGCCAGTCCCTCCACGACGACGCGCAGGCGCGCCTCGCTCTCCACCAGCGCTTCACCGCGCTGCTGGTGCTCCAACACCGCCTCGGAGATGGCGGCGGAGAAGAAGTCGGAGAGGACGCGCACCTCGCGCAGCGTCACCGCCAGCCGGTGCGCTTCCGCCAGGTCCAGGATGAGTCCGCGCAGGAGGTCATACTCGTGGATGAGCACCTTCAGGTTGAAGCCGAGGCGGTGGCGCTGGCGGCCGTGCTCCCGAGCGGTCGGATTGCTCGCCGGGACGCTGCCCTGTCGCAGACAGGAGGTGAGTTCGCTGAGCACGTCCGGAATGTGGTCGCGCAGCTCGGGCTCGGAGCGCGTCCGCGGAGACAGGTGCTCCTGGAGCCGCTCGGTCCAGCGCCGCATCAGCGGCTCCCGCTCGGCTTCAATCAGCGCCGCGAACTCGCTCACGGCCCCTCACGCCGGCCGCTCACGCCGCCATCCTGTGCGCGGCCCCGTCCGCTCCGCCTCCTGCTCCGCCCGCGTCATCCCCCGTTGGAGATCATTCCAATCCAGCGTGCCCGCGAGCAGCCCGTCCGCGTCCACCACCGCGACCAGCGGCACGCGCGCCTCCGCCATCCGCCGCAGCGCCGTCCACCCGTCCTCGCCCACCTCCGCCACCACCCCGTCCTCCATCGCATCCCGCACCATGCGCCCGGCGCGCTCCTCGTCCGGCAGCGCCTGCACCGCCGCCCACGTCACGCGCCCCACCGGCCGCCCCGCGCTCGTCACCGGCAGCATCGCCACGTGCTCGCGCCGAAGCGCCCACTGCGCATCCAGCATGGACAGGTCCTGGTCCACGCCCACCACCCGGGGCGTCATCATCGCCTCCACCTTCACGCGCTCCAGCGCCACGCGCATCCGCACCTGCTTGGACTCGGCCTCCGCGCCCATCAACACGAAGAAGGCAATCACCAGCGTGAACGGGTTGAACGACACCACGCCCCACACGCCGAACAGCACCGCGAACACCCGCCCCAGCGCCGCCGCCACCCGCGTGGCC